>JALZEV010000125.1 GCA_030861865.1 Thermoproteota archaeon
CTGCCGGTGGCGCAGGCATGATGGCAATTGGAGTAGGGGGTCTAGATGTAGCTGTGGCTATGGCCGGTGCACCATTCTACACCAAAATGCCCAAGATAGTCGGAGTAAAGTTGACTGGCATGCTCAGGCCTTGGATCACTGCCAAGGATATAATCCTTGAAATGTTGCGCAGACTGTCTGTCAAAGGAGGAGTGGGTAAGATCTTTGAGTACTATGGCGAAGGTATCAGGAGTCTTGGTGTCCCCCAAAGAGGAACAATATGCAATATGGGCGCAGAGCTTGGTGCCACCACATCTCTGTTTGAATCAGATGAAGTCACACTTGACTACCTGACTCGTCAAGGCAGGTCGCATGACTACAAGCGTTACATGGGAGACCCCGGCTGCAGCTATGACGAAAACATAGAGATAAACCTGAGTGAGCTTGAGCCGCTGATTGCGCTCCCGGGCTCACCTGATGCCGTGCACAAGGTACGCGACGTGCAGGGGATCGATGTTCATCAGGTGCTAATCGGCTCATGTACCAATTCAAGTTATGTTGAAATGATGACTGTTGCTCACGTGCTCAAGGGCAGAAAGGTCCACTCAAATGTCACGATGGCGATTAACCCCGGTTCAAAGCAAGTGCTTGAGACTGTAGCGCGTGACGGTCCAATATATCACATCATTGCTTCTGGCGCCCGATTGCTTGAAAGTGGTTGCCAGGGCTGCATAGGCATGGGTTCTGCACCTGGAACTGACTGGATTTCAATTAGATCCTTCAATCGGAACTGGCCGGGTAGGAGCGGTACAAAGGACGACAAGGTCTACCTGACATCGCCAGAAGTATGTGTTGCTTGCGCTGTGACAGGAAAGATAACTGATCCACGTGACCTTGGCGAGTATCCCAATATCCCATGGCCGGATAAGTTTGTAATCGATGACTCATCCATTGTCGCGCCAGCTCATGCGGACCAGGCTGATAAGATACAGATATCGAGAGGTCCCAATATACGTCCACTTCCCTTACGGCAGCCTATGGAATCCGTGCTGCAGGGTGAAGTGTTGATAAGAGTAGTAGACAATATCAGCACTGACGCAATAATGCCGGCTGGAGCTAAGATACTGCCTCTTAGGAGCAATGTGCCGGCGATAAGTGAGTACGTGTTCTATTGGATTGACCCTGACTTTGCAAAAAGAGCCAAGGAAAAACATAGTGGTTTTATTATTGGAGGGGAAAACTATGGTCAGGGGTCTAGTAGAGAGCATGCTGCATTGGCACCGATGTATCTCGGAGTCAAAGGTGTCATTGCAAAATCGTTTGCAAGGATTCACAAGGCAAACCTAATCAACTTTGGGATCATACCATTTGAGTTCCAAGATGCCTCTGACTTTGAGCCGCTGGTTCAGGGTACGCTCATCACAATAGAAAATGTAGTCAGCAGCTTGAAGAATGAGAATAATAAAATAATTGAAGCGATAGCTGACAAGAACAAGATCGCACTCAAGGTCGATTTGACTCCAAGGCAGAGAGAAGTTCTGATAGCAGGCGGCCTTTTGAACTACATCAGGTCTATTCAGCATGGATCTTGATAGTCGGCCGACAACAATTAGTAAGCACAGAGAGAGAGAATACTGAGGATTTACCCAAACAATGTCAAGGCGCTAGATATGAAACAGCTTGAAAAGCTTCAGGTCGGTCAACTTAGAAGCTTTTACAGTTGTTGTTGTTGTACAATCCCTATAATAGTGGACGATTGGTTAATGCTTGACACCATCATTGGAAAGGAATCTAACAGAAGATATATAGAGCATTTGAGCCATTTGAGTTTGTAGTATCATAATGACGATATCTCTCGTGGCCACTGAGCCAAAACCCAAGGGCATTAAAGTAGAGACAATAGAGAACGCCCGAATGGTTCGCGGAACCACCTTATTGAAGCGAGGCTTTGCCCACATGCAAAAACATGGAGTCGTAATGGACGTAACAAATGTAGAGCAGGCCGTCATTGCAGAAGATGCTGGCGCAGTAGCAGTCATGGTTCTTGACAAGTTGCCATACGATGTTAGGAAGGCTGGCGGAGTAGCAAGGACTGCAAGCGTCAAGGTAATACAGGAGATAATGGATGCAATAACAATCCCAATCATGGCCAAGTGCAGGATTGGCCATACGGATGAAGCAAAGATACTAGAAGCCGTGGGCGCTGACATGATAGACGAAAGCGAAGTACTGACACCGGCGGATGAAGAACGCCACATCTGGAAGTGGGACTTCACGACTCCTTTTGTCAATGGCGCCAGGAACCTTGGAGAGGCGTTACGTAGGATTGAAGAGGGCTGCGCAATGATAAGGACTAAGGGCGAGCCTGGAACTGGCAATGTGTCCGAGGCAGTAACTCACATTCGCATGGTCAACAGCGAAATACGCAAGATCCGATCAATTTATCAGGATAGTGACAGACAGGAACTGATGAAGGCTGCACGTGAACTGAAAGTATCATACGAAATAGTCGAAGAAACCGCGCGCCTGGGAAGGTTACCTGTGGTTAATTTTGCAGCAGGGGGAATTACTACGCCGGCAGATGCAGCGCTTTTGATGAATCTTGGCTGCGATGGTGTGTTCGTAGGTTCTGGGATTTTCAAGTCTGATGACCCTGCTCAGAGGGCAAGGGCAGTTGTGCTTGCCACGACATTCCATGACAACCCCACGATAGTAATGGAAGCACAAAAAATGGTTGATGAAAAGAAGTCGCTGCTTGGCATGGACACAAATAATCTTGAGCTTCGTATGCAGGAGAGAGGCGAGCACGCCTGAGCACTGATAGTAACAGCGAAATGAAGTCCGTGACAATTGGAGTTCTTGGTCTTCAGGGAGACATAGAGGAAAACGTAGCTGTCACAAGCCAGGCGTTGCAAGGGCTGCATATCAATGGGAGCGTCGACATTGTGCGTTACCCCGAGGAGCTAGAAAAGATTGATGGCCTGATTTTACCTGGTGGCGAAAGCACTGTGCAGAGTACTCTTGCTGTCATTCAGCGCTCTCTGCCAGTATTAAAGAAGCGTATTTCTGAAGGCATGCCAGTGCTTGGCACATGCGCTGGTATGATAATACTGTCCAAGAGGGCCTATGACAGAGTTATAGGAGACACAAAGCAGAAACTAATAGGCAATCTTGACATCGTAATTGAGAGGAATGCCTTTGGAAGACAGAATGACTCATTTGAAGCAGATCTTTCATTAGCCATACTGGGCAAAGAGGCATTTAAGGGGGTCTTTATCCGGGCTCCTGCGGTAAGTGAGGTAGGCAAGGAGGTCGAAGTAATCGGCAAGCTTAACAACAGAATCGTGGCGGTAAAGCATAAAAACGTCATTGGGACAGCGTTTCATCCTGAGCTCTCTGGCGACTCAAGGATGCACGAGCACTTGATCAATATGGTTCTTGAATTCAAGAACAAGAATGGCTCTTGAGGATATTCCTTACTAGCTTTTATCTTACTCACTATGCAAAAGTAGGTCCTTTCTCAGATTTTCTGCAAGTTAGCTACCTCATCTTTTTTCACTGTAGAGGTGTTGATATGTTCCTGCTCACATATGCGAGAGTGCAAGCTCTGCATTATAGCCATCTCAGTAGAGTCTCAGCACTCCGATGATGCTATGAAAAAAGTAATGAACAGTCTAGAAGAGGATTCACCGACTACTAGTCTGCGGCAAAAAAGAATGCTATCGCAATTATGATATAGACTGCTGTCAGCATTACGCCTTCAAACCAGTTACTTCTTCCATCGTGCACTATCAGGTTCAGAATTATTGCTGCTAGGAAAATTGTCGCAAGCTCTAACAGCGTAAATACAAGTGTAAATGGCTGACCCATTGCAATGCCCGCAAATACTAGAATCGGGACTACAAAAAGCGCTATCTGAGTACCTGATCCTGCTGCAATGCCGATCGAAAGCTCCATCTTGCCCTTCCTTGCAAGGAGAATTGCACTACTGTG
>JALZEV010000129.1 GCA_030861865.1 Thermoproteota archaeon
ACCCACGGGTTTCTTCTTCTTTTTTTTACTGCTAATTTAGCCCTTATATGTTAGATCTGGAGCCCGTTGCGATGCCTAGCTTCGCTACGACCCCACTAAGATAGCACCGTGCTATGGATAGAATAAAGATGTCTGTATAAGTCTTGCTAGAACAGAGGCTCAAGTGAGCTTGCATTCATCAGGTCCCCTCTGAGATTGCGACCGACAAGCTGATCACCATTAAGGTACCAATACTGCAACTCAGGAAATAGCGGCAGATGCAATTCCTTGCCGCTATCTTCATCGAGGTAGTCTGCTATCATCGTATTGTTCTGAGACGTTACTAGCTCGTGGGCTGCTGTGGGAGCAATGAGGTAAAAGTCGTCTAGTGTACTGTTTGCCATCAATTCCGGAATCGCGCTAAGTGCATGACTTGTGTTTGCATTTTCAAGGAGTACATTCCTTTCGCTATTAAGCCACTGTTCTTCAAACTGTAAATTCAATAGAATCACTGTCGCATGCTGAAATGCTCTGTCAAAATTATTTTCTGAGGACTCGATTCCAACTATAAAGCCGTTCCAAATGCCAGTGTCACCGGTGGTGTAATTACGCGTAAATACCATCGCCTTCCCGGAAATTTTCTTATTTTCGACGTTAAAATTGTAATCTATGTCATAAGCTGGCACCAGATTAGTGGAATTGCCGCCATCACCACCATATATTGGCGTGTAAACCGATTCTGCCGAGTCAACAGTATATGCATTCAGATTTCTTGTCAATATTGGCAAGACTTCACTTGTGAAATACTGCTCTGGTGTTTTAAAGTTAGAAACAGCTATTGGAGCGTTTCCAAGGGACATTTCCCGGACCTTCTCTGATGATATTATAGAACTGAAACAAATGTTATCACTTTCGCAAAGCGACCTGCTTGGGTGAATATGCAAAGGCATGAATGGCTGGAATACATACACAAGCGTGTTTTCATCTCCTCTTGCAAAGAATACAAAGCCAGTCATGGATTTGTATGGCCGGATTATCTGGAGATCTGCGCTCCAACCTTCAGGAATGAATGTAGTTGCCGCTTTTTCTTTTGAGTCTGCCCATTTAACAAAGCGACTCTCCTTTGGAGCTTGCGACTCTATTCTACCGATGTCATCTGTATTGTTAAGTGCAAGTGGGTAGCTGCTGCTGCTGTAGATTATATCCTCGTTTGAGTTTGTGTGTATCAAGAATTTGGACAGCTCGTCCATATTTTCAACTAACATGAAAGCAACTGTGTTTGATTTAGCACTTTTTACATTCCACCAATCATTAGAAGCAGCAAGATCCTCTGCAGGTATCGAAGATGTGACTGTCATTATATCTGATTGGCTTTCGAAAATATCCCAACCAGCCTGCTGAAACGTTATTGTATGTTCAGCTCTCTGTGCTTCTGCATATTCTGTCTTTGGCTTGTCGACAGATATTGAACAGGACAGGAACAGCAAAAGCACACAACAGGCTAGCCAGCCATAACGAATCAACAAACAGCGATCTAGCTGTACAGTGATTGGATTTAACAATTAACTTAGATTAATATTCTACTATTATCTTCTATGAACCCATTTCGAAATTGATAAAAAATTTTACCGGCTATTACTATTGTTGACAGGAGAGACCCAGCTACGTGCAAGAAGGACTAGAATAAAGATTCTCAAGGCTATAGCAGATAAAAATGGTGCCGCTGGTTTTTCAGACATTAAGCTTTCTACAGGCCTTTCTACTGGGTCTATCTACTACCATCTTGAGCGCATGGGCAATTATGTCACTAAGAACTCGAAATACTACATGATCACAGAAGAAGGTCTGCAACTTTTGCGTGAAGTAGATCCGAAATATGCTGGCGCTGCCACGCTTAAGAGAACAGAAGAGCAGGTGCAGCCAGAAGGTTCTGGGGCATCAGAAGAAACCACCAGCCGGCCACGTTACTTAGGTGTGCGCCACTATGTATTTTTTGGTGTAGTGCTTACAGCCACTGCATTTGCTGCGGCAGGTCTACTTACTGACTGGCAGGCCTTCTTTCTAAATGCAGGCGTCATAGCATCGATAGCAAGCGCAGCTACAATTGCAGCATCATTTTTGATGATAAGGTACTCTTATCCTGCAATCAGATACAGGGGCATGATGCTTTCAGTTTCAGCACTCACAGTCCTGCTTGCAGGGCTATTCGTATTTTCAGGCGTCCAATTTACTGGAGCATCACCTGTGCAGCCATATGATAATGATTCGATGGATGCCCTACTGTCATCATATTCGCTACACTGGCAGATCAGATAAGTACAGCGCGTACTGGCTGACAGAAAAAGTACCTTGATATTCTTGATTTGCGGATAGATAGTAAATACTCCATATACGCCCTATCGTGGATGTTATTTTGGAATACTGGAACAGACAACGGCCATACATCCAAGGAAAGTTGAGACATATATAGAATTCTTAAATCTAATAACCAAGACAGTCTAACTTCTATAAAAACAGCTCATAGTGGCACTAATAAGAGACAATCCAGAAATAATCTAAACATTGAACAGGACTATCCACTGAATAACCAACAACTGATTAAATGACGTAAGAATCAACAGAACCATTGATTTTAACCTTGTAGAATTTATAGATAGTAGCGATCTTTACCTGAGCACCTCAAATATTACCATTGCTTTTGGCATCCTTGTACCGGAATTTGTCTAGCTTGATCAACTGGTGGTACGACCCAAACTGTGAGCTGTCGATGCTGTCAAGCAATGAGTCCTGATCCTCGTTTTCATCAGCAAACACCTTCAGTGTACGATATGTGGTAGAGCGTTGTACCGGTATCCTGCCAGCGGCTCTTATCAACTGCCGGATCTCTTTTGGTCTCATCAGCTGCCCATGCAGTGCACCTGCAGCTGTAGATATACTCTCATTAATCAGAGTGCCGCCAAAGTCGTTTACGCCGGACGCAAGCAACAGCTGTGACATCCTTGCGCCTTCCTTAACCCATGAGACTTGTATATTAGGAATATGATTGTTCAGCATTATCCTTGCCACAGCGTGCATCTTGATGACCTCGTTGCCATCTGCCCCCGGTCTGATTCCAGGAACGGTCTTGCGGTTGTACATTGGCGCTTCAGTGTGTACAAAGCTGAGCGGCACAAATTCTGTAAAGCCATGCGTCTCCTTTTGGATGTTACGTAAAAGGTCAATGTGCTCTGCCTTATGGCGCGATGTTTCAACATGGCCGTACATTATGGTTGAAGTAGTAGGTATTCCTAGAGCATGAGCTTGCTTGATGACTGCAATCCAGTCTTTCACTGAAATCCTGCCCGGCGATATCATATCTCGTAGACTCTGGTCAAGAATCTCTGCTGCAGTACCCGGTAAGCTCCCAACGCCAGCCTCTTTTAGCATTTTGAGGTATTCTGGCACTGGCGTTTCAGATCTTACTGCTCCATATACTACTTCTTCAGGGGAAAATGCGTGGATGTGTATGTCGGGAAGTTCTTTCTTAACTGCCTTGCAGATGTCGATGTAGATATGCCCATTCATCTTGGGTGGCAGGCCAGCCTGTATACACACCTCCGTGGCACCAAAGCTTGCAGCTTCCTGCGCCCTTTTCACAATCTCCTCGGTAGGAAGAAAGTAGCCCTCCTCTTCGCGAAAGTCTCTACTAAACGCGCAAAAGCCACACTGCTTAATGCAGACGTTTGTAAAGTTGATGTTCCTGTTGACAACGTATGTTGTATAATCACCCAAAGTCCTTTTGCGTAGTTCATCTGCCACCATTACTGAAAGGTTCAGTTCAAGGCCAGTAGAATCAAAGAGTTTGACTGCCTCATCTACTGATATATCCTTAGCGCTCAGTGCCTTGTCAAGGGCTGACGCCACTATAGGATCGGCATTTCTAAGTAGCGAATCAATCATTGACATAATAATCCTCCTTTACTAATCCCGAGCTGTCAGCAACCAAGCTTACATACTTTTGCAGCCGCTCCGACGTAATAAATCCACCTTTGAGGAATTCAGGATAGATTGGAAGACGTGCTCTGAGTCTGCGGCCCTTGCCTTCAGTTACCTTTCTTACTAGCCCAACATAAGGCCAAGGAAACTCAGGGTTAATATGATCAATTGTAACTGGGGATATGCCACCCCAGTCATTTATGCCGGCGGATATGTAGTGGCCAAAAATATCAGGGTTGAGGTTTGGAGGTACTTGAATATTCATGCCCGGCATCACGATCCTTGCCATAGCAACTGATCGAAGAAAATACTC
>JALZEV010000133.1 GCA_030861865.1 Thermoproteota archaeon
TTGTCGTATGCCTCTATCGTCTTGTCCGCGTCGTCTTCAGTATGTGCATAGGATAAAAAGCAAGTTTCAAACTGCGAAGGGGGGATGAATATGTCCTGCTTTAGCAGCTCATCAAATAATTTGCGGAACATTTTTGCATTTGCCTTCTTTGCACCAGATTGATCCTTTACTCTTTCACTAGTAAAGAATAGCTGGAACATTGAACCTATGGAATTGACAGTGCAGTCAAGTTGCGCTCTAGTCAGTATATCTTTGATGCCGCCAACAATGCTATCGCATGTTTTGGCGATCCTAGGATATATCGTATTTTTAGCTTCAGTCAATGTTTCCAATGTAGCAATGCCTGCTGCCACAGATACAGGGTTGCCAGCAAATGTACTTGCCTGATAGACGCTACCGGCAGGTGCAAGCTTGTTCATTATCTCTTTCTTACCTGCGATTGCAGCAATTGGCAAGCCATTACCAAGTGCCTTTGCAAATGTGACGAGGTCTGGCATGAGTCCAAAAAACTCACTGGCGCCGCCAAGTGCAAGACGGAAGCCGGTGACGACTTCATCAAATATCAGGATAATATCGTTCTGCTCGGTTATTTTTCTCACTTCATTAAGATATCCTTTTTCTGGCAACACAAGCCCAATGTTTGCAAGCACAGGTTCCATTATGAGGCACGCAGTGTCACGGTTCTTTTCAATTGCGCGCTCAAGCTCAGATGGGTTGTTGTACGGCACAACTTTCGTGTGAGCTGACGCCTCATCAAGCATTCCCTCTGATGCAGGCAAACTAGTCATGCCTGATCCCGCTTTGACAAGAACATAGTCATGAGCACCATGGTATCCACCTTCAAATTTAATCACCCCTTTTCTCTTTGTAAAAGCCCGAGCAAGTCTGATGGCATGCATTGTAGCTTCAGAACCAGTATTGACAAGACGCGCCATTTCTCCGCACGGCACAACCTGACATATCATTTCTGCGAGCTTGATCTCGCATTCTGTAGGCACGCAAAAGAGTGTCCCCTTATCAAGTTGGGATCTCACAGCTTCAATTACTGAAGAATAGCCATGACCAAGAATCATTGCCCCATAGCCCATACAGTAGTCAAGATAGATCTGATGATCTGCAGTAGTGAGCTTGCTTCCAAGCGCAGAGGTCGCAAAGAACGGATAAGGCTCATAAAAGCGCACCGGACTATTAACCCCGCCTGGCAAAATATTTTTTGCCTTAGCAAAGAGCTGATCAGATTTCAATCATGTATAGATCCTACCAAGAGCTATAATAATTGTAATGCTAATTAACCACAAATTGTAAGAAAAACTGCATTGGGGACATTTTCCAGTCTTATGGACGACTTGCAATTTAATATCAAACGCAACCATGACGCTCTTGCTGTAGCATTAAAGAGGAGTCCCAGCATAGCGTATCAAAAGGTAAATGAGCTTGCACAATTTGTCGGATCGCACTATAGCGTAAATCTGCAACTGCACTTTCCAATACCAGGTAAGATCTCTGATCTTGACTCATATGGCACTGAAAATATTAGCATCGTAGTTGACAAATCTCGCAGGCTCTTTCCTGTGCCAAGAGAGCTGGTAAAACAAAAGGCAGTCGAACTCATAGGCAATGATGCAAAGTCGAAGGATGCCTACACTTATGAAGGCAAAGAGGGTGCCAAGGTAATGATCATGCCCAAAGGCAGTATTGAAGTCCTTCCCGGCTCGATACATTTTTGGTGCAAGATTGATAGGAGGATCAGGTCGTATGGTGACTGGATGATCGAAAATGTCTATTTTCCAAAGAATTCTTAAATTGATTGCAGCGAGTTGCCAGTAGCTGTTGATGCTACACCAGACGCATGTGTGAGCTCGTACTGGTATAGCAAATTGTCCTCTGAGTCATATACCTCTGCCTTGACTGGTAATGGAATGTCACGAACCAGCCAGATTTTGCTCGTCGCTTCTCCCAGCTTGTAACTGAGCACAAATGAGTCAAATACCCCTGCCGGAGTGCTTATGCGCTCTTCGTTTGTCACCCTAGCTGTTACCGAAGATGAGCCAACAAATATCGTATTCCATGGCGCACCCACTACGAGATATTTTGGGCTTTCGCCGTACTCCATGTCGCGGACCGCAAGAATTGATGACTGTATATGCTCAAAGTAAGGCCTGAATGACTCGTCAAGCTGGCCCTCCCGTGTCAACTCTTTTGACATTACTAGTGTGTGGTTTACTGTCGGCTGGTCTGTGCTGTTTGTGATCACGAATCTGACGTTCCAATTTTCACCAGCCTGCTTAAAGTTCATCAATACCCTCGCAGATTCAAGTGAGTTTGGCGAACCCTTGGAAGTTAGGACATATTCTAGGGTCATCCCATCTTGTATATGATCGCCAACATTCCAGATATCTGCCTCTGTAGGTGGGTCAAAGATGTTTGGACTGGAACTCTCAAAGCCTCCACCTGCAGCAATAAAGGCAATGCTCACCCCAACACCCAATGTTGCGAATATGGCGGTCAAGATTATCATCCGCCGCCGGATGGCTGCTTGCCGCCGCTTTTGAGACACGATTCTGATTCAGCGATCTTGGTTATTTAAAATAGATTGTTTTACTACTTTTTTTCAGATACGTCAGCTGCCACATACTCGCCAATTTGGTTGTATATCTTTAGGAAACGATTACCTTTCTCAGTTGTCCTGTAGATCTGCTCTCCTTCGATATACTCTAGCAGCCCATTTTCTATCAGTACTGTCAGATATTCCTTAAGCTGTGCGTAGGATAAGAAGGCCTTATACATTATCTTAGTTTTAGTGACGCCGCCATTTGCAGCTTCTAGAATTTGAGCAGTTATATCAGTTCTGCTTCTATATTTCATGTGTATCCTAGATATTAGGATCTATAAAAACGTCTCGACGTTTTATTATAGAAGATTTGATCTAAGGATAGATCTATACCATACCTACTACCGCCTGTCTTTTTATAGTCATCATAGCCTCTTGTTCCTGCCTATGACTTGATCTTGTTCCTGATTATTTGCGGACTTCCTTCTACATCAGTATCGTTTCTTTCACTGTGCAAGCTACCTAATGATGCGCGCTGCTTCAACTCACCTGCAATTTAAGCAAATTGTCATGTGTTTCTCGTTCCGCAGAGAGCCTCAATATAGGATCAACTTGCCTGACGATCTTGACAGTTTCGAGCACTATGGGCAGACTCGCTGGTATATATCATTCCAGCAATATTCTTGACTGATTTGACGATTACTCAGGAGTTATATCATCATCTACTTGTGTTCCGTAAATGTACTCTTTGCCTCCCGTATCGTCTCTTCTATGTTATGAATTGTTCCCGACCCTTTAGATTCCATCACAGTGAGTTTCAGTTCATCAACAAGCGCAGAAATAGAGCGCAGCATTTCCTTGAGGGCATCCATCGTTTCACCAATGTTCTTGCTGTCGCCTACTGAGATGATAGTGTTTTTGGTGGACTTGATTGTTTCCCTTGCCTCGTCTAGTACGCCGGAATTCTTCAGTTCCATTGTGACCCTTTCAATTCTTGCACTGGTTTTTTCAAATGATTCGGTGGTCTTACGAATATTTTCAATGTTAGTTACCATGGCTGGCTCTCTAAGCGATTTAATTATCTCGTTGCCAACCTTGGCAGTATCTCGCATCTTCTCAAGTGAATTCTGAACATCCGGCGATCCAAGTTCCCTTATTATCTCAACCGCATCAGATGTCGTCTTTTTTATGTCTTTGAGCTTTTCTGCCATTCACAATAGTATCGCTTTCCGCTTTAATTGCAAAGCGGTAAAAGTTTTCGGTACCTATATTCTATAACCTGCTTAATTTTTTAGGGTCTTATCCATACTTTCCTTATTAAGATCATAATAGCTGCCCAATAACAAAAGTTACACTACGTCTGCAGTTGTAATTTTTTCCTTATTCTTTTCTGTATCTATTGCAACACCTTCAGTTGGGCTTCGTGTGTCATGCAGCTTGTCATAGTTAGCTTCGTATGCCATGCAGCACCCATGCGGTGCGATTACATCTGATACCTTGCCCATCACATCAGGTCCTTTATCTTCTACTAGCATACACTTGCCGCCGCTTGCGCTCATCCAGTAGATACAGTTGTAGCAAAAGTATCCCTCGTGCAAGTTTGAGTCGGCAAACTTGTCATATTCAATGTATGATGCCTGTAGCTTGCTCCTTTTCTTGAACTTAGTCAGGTTATCGACTGCGCCAGCAGCTTCTTTGATCTTCTGACCAATATCTGTCACTCTTATCGCGCCTCCTCCTCATTTGGATCCCACAATGTGCAGAGACCGTGTGGTGCTATGATGCCAGACTCTCGGCCGTTAACGTCAGGTCCAGTATCTTCCACTATAGCGCAGTGGTTGTCCTTAATGAAATATGTGCAATTGTAGCAGAAATAGCCCGTGTGCAGATCGGCATTTTTAAAGTGGTCTATCTCCAGGTACCCAGAAGCTGCCTTTGAGAGCTTAGGATATTGTTTGTCAGTAGCTATAATCTGGCTCGCCATGGCATTATCGCTACGGCATAGTATAAAATAAGTTTACTAATTCTAACTATGATTCTGTGCTATTACCTTTTTCTAAGCTCTCTTGCAAGTCGCTTTAGTCTTGACCATCGTAAAGTGAATTTGGCAAGTATTATTGCGCCCACGAGGACTGCCCAGATCCAAAGAGGAGGACTTTCCACTTTTCTTTCATGTCATTAAACGAATTTATGCTCTTGTTTTGAAATTGTCTCCTAGTCGGCGGCCTGAAATCCATATTCCTCATCGTGAAGTGCTGAGCTTTCTGAACTTGCTATCATTCTCCTTTGCTTCTCCGTCGACCATCAACATCTGATATTAGTCATTGTTTGGATGGTGCTCCTCCCAATAATCCAATAACTGAGCCGAACTGTTATGATATATACAAGACGGCTATTATCAAACTATATCTACTATGTCTATACGCCAAGGCTGTGAAAAAAGAATACCATAAGCCTATGCCAATGAAGGGAGAAGAGGAATTAAGTTCAGTGCTGCCTTCTTGTTCCACATGCGGGGCTACATTGGATTTGAAACTTCTCAGGTGTTTTGGAAGCAGACGTATTATTAGCGACGATAGAAAATCATATTATTGTAATAATCCACTGTGTCCTCCTGATGAGGAGGAACGAAAGCGCCGATTGTTACCCTTTTCAGGGAATAGCCACCATTGTATGTAGCAAGGTAGTAACATACACGCGCATATACACACAGAGAGAGAAAAGCAATAGGCTAGAACTCTTGGTTATAATGCTAACCTCTTATCATCATAGCTAGTTCAGCATCTCCGTTACATAGTTTCATCAAGCTGAGAATAAGTAGGAGAGAAGTACTAAAACTTGCAAATGGCCTCTGTCCCGCAGATCGACTCACTGGCAGGCATAGACTGTTACTGCACAAGCTTTGCCGGAACAGGGGGGTCGATAAAGCACGGGAGCGAAGGATTTATGGTATCTGAACTTGTGGATGAGTCGCTCGATATATCACAATCGTACGATGAGAGTCACCGCTATCCGCTCTATGTACTTGAAAAGCGGGATATCGACTCAAACCATGCCTTATTTGAAATTAAGCGTGAGCTGCACATAAAATTTAGAGTAATGGGTATAAAGGATGCCAAGGCTGTGGCAACGCAGTATGCAGGTATGGAGCGAGTAATAAGAAATCCTCCCACGGAGTTAACAAGTAGACACACACGGCTTACACTGAAAGGTTTCACCAAGCACCCTCTTGAGAAGAGATTCCTTGCGGGGAACAAGTTTGAGATAAGGATCTACAACGTCCGCTCATCAGATCTCTCCAGCTTTGTTCCACAGATTAGCAAGGTGGGCAATTTTTACGGCCTCCAGAGATTCGGTAGTGAAAGGTTAGTGACCCACCTTGTTGGTAGGGAAATTGTCAAGCGCAACTTTATACAGGCAGTCGAGTTGCTACTCAGCTACACTACTGAATTTGATAGTCAGATGAGCAGAGAAATTAGAAACAGGTGCGCTGATCCAAGGAATTATCGGCAAGTGCTCAAGATGCTACCAAAAGGCATGGACATTGAGCGGCAAGTGCTGTCTACACTAGTCGCCGGCAGGAATGCTATTGCAGCTCTGCGTGCGGTACCAATCATGATCCGGAGACTATTCGTCCAGGCATATCAAGCGTATATCTTCAACAGATGCCTCAGCAGAGCCATCATGAGAGGCGAGGATCTGTTGCAGCCGCAGACTGGAGACCTTTGCTTTGAAATGGATGGGCCGGCAACCTTTGGTAGGATAATGAAGTACAATCTCAACTTAAAGACAAAGTTGGTTCCAGCAATAAGGATGGCAGGATATACCTTCCAACCTGGCAAGGGCAGGTTTGAAAATATCACAAGAGCAATAATGCAGGAGGAAGAAGTAGCTGCAAAGGACTTTTACATAAAGGAGATGCAGGAGCTGAGCCAACAAGGAGGCTTTAGACAGGC
>JALZEV010000147.1 GCA_030861865.1 Thermoproteota archaeon
TCTGGATGTTGACCGAAATTATAGCTGACAGTGCAAGATTCTTGACAAGACCGCAGTTGGAGCCTTCAGGAGTTTCTGCCGGGCATATTCTGCCAAAATGTGTTGCATGCAGGTCTCTTGCCTCAAAATTAGGTTGGCTCCTACTAAGAGGCGATTGGATCCTTCGCAAATGTGAAATAGTCGACATATAGTTTGTCCTATCAAGCAGCTGTGTGACGCCTACCCTGCCCCTACCCCAGTTGCCTGTTGCAATTGCATTGTTTAGCTTGTCTGACACGATGCCAGGCCTGACAGCTGCAGCGACAGCGTTGATGCCACGCTTTTGGCCTGAGCGCTCCAGCTGATACTTCATATCACGTATCAAATTGCGAAACGCAGTCCGGAATAGGTCGGCAAGCATCTGGCCAGCAAACTTGATCACCTTGTTGCCATAATGGTCTTTATCATCAGTACCTATCCAGCCAAGTTTGAGTTCAATAAGCTTGCAAGCTGCCTCACCCAAGAACAGGGCCTTTTCGTGCCTGTTGTCAGGGTTTTTGCCGATGTGTGGCAAAAGACCCCAATCAAGCAATGTTTCGGCTCGCTTGATTTGGAACTCTTCAAGCATGCCAGGGGCAATCCTCTTGCTGATATATACTATAGCATCCCTGCTTCTGTTGACATCGCCTGCCTTTTCAAATGAAGGCTCAAGCTCATCTTGTACGATCTCATTGAGTGAAACTGAGTCAGCAATATCCTTGTCGGATTCTAGACCAAGAGCCCTTATTAGCGTGATAAGTGGAATATCTACAGGCGAGCCAGGGATCTTGGTTACTATTGAACCATCTGGGCGCATTACTAATTCTAATTTCGCTCTATAGCCCACAATTGAAGAATAGACTTTGGCCTTATACAGCAGAGTGCCTGTAGTTTCTTCGGCATCGACAATTATTTTGTTATATGAAAGATCTTCAAGTCCTACTATGACCCGTTCTGAGCCATTAATGATGAAGTACCCACCAGGGTCCCGGGAGTCTTCGCCAAATTCTACAAGCTTGGACTCAGGTAGGTTATGCAGAATGCATGTATTGGACTTAACCATTACCGGCATGTCGCCAATGTGGATAAAGCGCGATTCCAGAATCTTGCCGTCTTCGACTACACTACACTCCAGCATCACAGGCGATGCATAGGTCAAGTTACGAAGCCTTGCTTCCATTGGGGCAACGTGTGTTATCGAGCCGTCAAGCTCCATTATTCTCGGCTGCTGAAGCTTGATCTTGCCCAGTTTGATCTTGTAAGGATATTCTGCAGTTTCTATTTCAATTTCGCCTACTTCATCAATTATACTTTGGAGCCCTCGCTCCATGAATTCGTTATAAGAGTTCAGGTGCTGCCTAGCAACGCCTTCCCTTCGTAAAATGTCGTTGATGATTGGCCACATCTCGATAGAATTCTCTATCATTCTTGTATACTTAACCCTCTACAACGTAACGGTAATATACACTTTCACCTGCGGTTGGGCTCTTTCTCGTTATTTTGATAATGTCGCCTGGCCTAACATCTAAGTCTTCGAGCGCCTTATCAGTCATCATGACATACGGAAGCTGGCTGGGCTTAGCGTTATACTTTTTTAGAATTTCTTCTGCCTTATCTTTGGGCAGAATTTCGTGCTTTGGCTGGTAAATATGGTTTGTTATCTTGACTACCTTTTTTTCAGACAATAGAACATACCTCCGAACAGAAAAATAGATTTTCTGTAAAGAAAAACATCAAAGTCAAACCTAATAAAGGGTGAGCATATATAAGTATTCGCACTCGCAGGCAGATTGATTTTCTTTTGAAAAAATGAGGTAATTATATTACTTAGCTTGTTTGAAATGAACTAAGCGTTAGAGCTTCCGCACAAAAAGGATAAATAGTAACGCAATTATAGCGTGATGGAGTGCATGAAGGAAATGGACTATAAAGTATATGCATTAATAGGAATATTATTACTGGCATCACTTGCATTGGTTGTTCCGATTGGAACTACATATGCCCAGACAGAAGATGCTGCCACGACTAACGCGACAGCTGCTAATGCCACGACTGACGAGGCGGAAGTTCCTGCTATTAACGCAACAGGAGGAGGAGAATGGACAACATTCGATCTTACAGCAGCGGACCAAACATATCCAATAGAATACATGATCACAGGCGGCTCTGTTGATAACATGACAATCCATAGCGAGAACCAAACGCTTGCAGTTACAATTGGCTCAACGAGTAATGGAACGCTAGCTCTCAGACTACCAAGAGAGGTAATTGACTCTCAAACAGTCGAAGGAACAGATGCAGATTTTGCGGCATTTATTGATGCTGCTGAATTCACAGAACCAGGCGAAATTGAGCCAGCAACAGAAGATACTAGAACGGTGTTAATTGGCTTTCCAGCAGGTGCTGGATCAGTCGATATTATAGGTACTTCTGTAATTCCAGAATTCGGCACAATAGCAGTAATCGTGCTGGCTATTGCAATTGTTGGAATAGTCATAGCAACTGCAAGACACAGCAGGTTCAATATAGGCCAAAGGATGTAAAACTTTTTCCTCCTTCTTTTTATTACTTGAAAAAGCCTTTACCGAAGGGTGTTGTCGTCGTCATCGCAAGATGGGGCCTTCGGAGGGATTTGAACCCTCCTCAAGCGGTCTCTGCCAGAATTCCAAAAATCGACCACAGCCGCCTATACTAACCAGGCTATACTACGAAGGCCAGTCAGCTAGCAAATTTGCAACAACTACAGTATATAATCGTTCGACCATCATGATTATCTATTTGGAAGGATGCCGACTCTGACAGTTTCAATACCTAGGTTCTCAAGCCTGTCTGCAAGACCATTGAGGCCTATTGAGTCACCACCCAAGTGTCCCATTACTACAAGGTTGCCCTCCAGCTTTTCTTCCCTCATTTTCATTAGTTCGCCATAATCTATATGCAGATAGATGACCGTAGAAACACCATGTTGAAAGTATGCCTTAGCAATGTTAA
>JALZEV010000149.1 GCA_030861865.1 Thermoproteota archaeon
GATTGGTAGAGCGAAAGGCTCGTAAATAATATGTGCAAGAGCATACATTCCTACCGGCAACACAACTAGTTTGATAATTGACAGCACAGCAAGCTGTCTTGGTTTTTTAAACACCGCGACAAGGTCAGATGGGTTAAGCCTTAACAAGTTTAGAAACAATAGGGCACCAAGCCACACAAGGATATATGGCTCGATCATCCTGCCAGCGCCAGGTAATAGGACGCCTGCAGACATAGCGGAAGCTATGGCTGCAATTAGGACAGTGTCATCATGGAGCAAGTGCTTTCAGCTGTTGTATCATTTCTTGTATGTAATCAAATCCCTGCTGCCAAAATTCTTCTTTTGAAATATCAATGCCTGCTTCCATCAGGAGCTCCTCTGGCTTCCTGGATCCGCCTGCAGACAATATCTTGAAATACTTGGGGACAAAGGACGATCTGCCTTCAAGCTTGTACTGCCTGTAAAGGGAAAGAACAAGCAAGTTGCCAAACGAATAAGCGTAAGTGTAAAATGGCGTGTGGTAAAAATGAGGGATGTATATCCATTCCCATTCAAAATCAGGAGACATTGTTACCGCGGTGCCAAATTGCTCCTTGAGGTTATCCATGTATATTTTTGCGACTGCATCAATGGTAGCATTATTTTCGCCTATTGCTTTGTGTGCGTTAATTTCAAAAAGCGTAAAGTATGCCTGACGGATTATTGTCGCATAAAGGTTATCTATTTGCTCTGCTAGTAAAATTCTGCGCTCCTTTTTCGACATCTTTTCTGCTAGCTTTTCGTTGAGCAGCATCTCTGCAAACACCGACGCAGTTTCTGCAAGCGGGAGTGGCGCGTGGAAGACCATTAATGGCATGTCTGAGGCAAGCATACTATGTATTGCATGGCCAAACTCGTGGGCAAGAGTCGATACGTCCCTTGAAAGCCCATCAAAGTTTAGGAGTACATAGGGTGTCAGCTTGGGGGTCACAGTATAGCAAAATGCACCACCGCGCTTTGCCCTCCTTATTTCAGAATCAATATGGTGCTCCACAAATACTCGCTCGGCCAGCCTGCGGAACTGAGGGTCAAAGGCCCCCAAGCTATCTAGCATGGTCTCAACCGCTTTGCCATAGGTGAATTTTTTGCTGTCAGATGCTTTATTTGATATAGGAGCGTAGAGGTGATATCTGTGCAGTTTTTTCATTCCTAACATCTTGGCTTTTTCTACAAAATAATCATGAAATATTGCTACATTGTTTCTACATGCTGCCAGCAACGCCCCAACAGTTGCATCTTCAAGGTTATTGGCTATATTACGTACAGAGATTGGAGATCTATATCCACGCATCATAATTGCCTCATCTTTCCATTGCATGATAATGTTCTGGTAAATCTCGCCTAGCACACCGCTGTTCCTTTTATAGACCTGCAATAACGATTTGTAGGCAGCTTCTCTTTTATTGCCATCAGGGCTTCTGACGAGTGATATTAGCTTTTCCTTGTTATCAAATTTTTTCTCTATTGTTTTTCTGCCGTGGCGAAGCTTCATCGTAAATTCAAAACTGCTTGTCATCTTATCGTATATCTTGGTAAGTGCCCGGACACCCGTAACTTCAAGAGTGCTGATTATCTTTTCCTCAGGCTCGCTGAGCGAATACTTGGCGACCAGCCGCTTATGGCGGAGATGTTCCTGATACGCCTTTGGAATGGCATTTATTAGCCTATTTGTGTTTTCGTCGTCGATCTGCTTTTTGAACCATAAATCAAAAAATAACATCCTGTTGCTGATTTCTGATGCCAGTTTCTCCATCTTGATGACTAATGCGGATGCCTCATTTGAAGATGTGTCGGCGTAGTAGCTAAGGTATGCATGACCGCTTGCAATTGACACTTTTTCAGATATGCTTTCAAGCATGTAAATAAGGCCTTCAAACTCTTCCGGCGAAATATCGGGGCGCAGGAGCTGTCGGCCCCCTTCAAATTGTACAACCTGCTCTTCAATTGATCTCAAAAAGCGGGAAAAGTCTTCACTGGAAGGATCTTTGACGAGATCACTTATGTCCCACCGTCCTACCTTCATATTGGCATAGCTACTAGTCATATGGGTTACAGGCACTTACGATCTTGTTGTCACATAAGTATCTTGTTGAGCCTAAGGTAAAAAATTGCGGCCAAAAACAGCTATATGGGCTGTTGCCGCGAGTGAAGCTTACTTTGCATTCTTGGAGCAGATTTGGACGAGAGGCCGAATATGTGGTAGCTCTTTATCTAAGGTCTTTAGGGTGGAATGTCACTCTGTCAAGAGGAAGCAGGGGACCTGCAGATATTATCGCTACGTGCGGCAATGCTTATTGGTTCATTCAAGTAAAGTCAAGCGCTGGTGTGCCACGCATCAGAGGTTATGAAATAAAAAAGCTCAAGGAGATAGCAGCATGCAAGGGGGGGCTGCCAGTAGTTTCTACCTTGCAGCCCTTTCACAATGGCTTTAGTACCGGTAACTATTCGATACTATTCTATATGCTTGACAACTGGCAGGCTCTTGACCCTGTAAGTGCACTTGAGAGTTGATGGTTGAATTTGTTCATTCGAGCTACACAATATACTAACATGCAAGTAAGCTCTGTTAACTTTGTATCATCCACCTGTCAAGTAATATATCTATCTAAGGTAACTAGAAAGGCATAGACACGTCCTGCCTATCTTGTTATTGTAGTACTTCTATCCTTTGCTCTGGTAGTTATATAATGTCGCACAATACATTTACTTAATGATTAGCCCCAAAGAAAATAGAGCGCTATAGTTCAAGTTTTGATCAGACCCAAATACTAATTGTTTTCCTCTGAATTAACAAAAACGGAATATGATGTGACATCAAACATCTCTTCGCCGTCCTTGACAAGTGCAAACAGAGTATAGGTGCCATCCTCGTCTACTGCATCTGCAAGGTCAAACATGACATTAACAGCGTCGCTCTGTACAGTCCATCTGTCGGCTTCGATCAGGTTGTAGCCCTGCAGGGATTCATAGTAATAGCCTGGCGGTAGTGGCTTAACTATCACTGCTACAAGCTCGCCTGCAGAATAGGACAGTAAGTCCTTGTTCTGCTCATATACTGCCTGATTAGGCATTTCATCATAATATATTGCGATTTGGTCAAGCTGTCCGTCCAAAAGTGTGCCTGAGATCTCAATCTCGCTATCCTCCGCATCTACATCAAGGCCATAGTTGTTCTCGAAATTCTGGACTAATGCAAGGTAGTATTGGTCATACACTATGCCGATGCTTACATGGGTATGATGTGGATCTAGGATGTTGTTCCTGTGGCCGTCATTACAGCACTCTTTGTCATTGTACATCATCTCATACTGCAACTGCTCAATAGTGGACACTGGTTCTACCTTTTCACATTCCACCAGAATATCTGTGACACACTGCTCATACTGCTCTGGACTAAAGCCGGCAATGGCTACATTTTGTTGCACACTGCCTTCACCGTCATACTGGGTATAGGTCATGTAGGGCTTTTCTCCGTTTGTCATCCAGTGGGATATCTGTCTGGTTCTGAAAACATCCTCTGCATGTACCTGGGCGGCTTGGTTGGAGCTCAGTTTGACTGGAGGCAAGCCGAAGTCGATCCTATCTTTATTTATCCTGTCTAGTACATGCTGCACAAGCTCTTCGCGAGGCATAGTCCTGGGCTGCTGGCTCGACGGCTGCAGGATTGTAATTGCCGGGTTATCCTTCTGCTGGAGCACAAAATTGGCAAGAGCAGGAGCAAGCAAGATTATGCCTGCAAGAACAATTATGACAACCACTATGCCTATCGCTACTTTACGAGGAGCAGCAGCAGCACCTTTCTTCTTTGGTGGCGATACAGGTACAGAAATTAAACTGTTCAGGACGCCGCACACTGGGCAAGCCGACAGCAATGAGCCGTACCTGTGTCCACACACTATGCAGTCTATATACGAGTCTGTCGTCTACTAATTACCACCTTACTTTGCGAGGGATACTATGTAAATATTTTTTGCAGAGTCATCTTGCAGATACGAGACCCAATATCGACAGTTGCATGAAGATGGGATTTAAGAAATCCTTGATGATTTTTCTGGCAGTTAGTTAACCTTGCAATAGCAGCTATTCTCCGTGATGTTTCGATACGATACTGGAAGCAACAATATAGAGCGGACAGTGATAAAATGGATGGAGATATATTATGTATGACTAGTGTAAGCGTGTGTTTATGATGCTCATTCTTACAAAACAAGAAGCTGATCCTTACAGCCTAGATATTTCAGACTTAGGGTTATAGATAAGCGCAAGGACCTGTTCGCGGACCTCTTTCTTCTCTATTATTCCACGATGTGCCATAGTTGTGATCGAACTGTCGTTGCGAACGCCTCGCATCTTCATGCAAAGGTGTTCGCCCTCTGCTATCACGAGCGCACCCTTTACTCCCATCCGTACAAGCTCATCCGCTATTTGCTTTGTAAGCCGCTCTTGTATCTGTAGCCGCCGAGAATATTTTTCAACCAACCTTACCAGTTTTGATACTCCAAATACCTTGCCGGATGGAATATAGGCAACATGTATCTTTCCAAAGAATGGCAACATGTGATGCTCGCACATGCTGTAGAACTGTATGTCCTTTGCAATGACAGCCTCTGTCTCTTCTGAAAAGCTGACATCCAGCTGGGCATCCATCCTATAACCTCCAAATATCTCCTCATACATGTCAGCTATTCTGTTTGGAGTGCCTGCAAGACCTTCCCTGTCAGGGTTCTCGCCAAGCTCTATTAATAATTGCCTGACAAGCTTGGCAACCTTTTTTCTGTTGATATTATTCTTATCCATTGTCATTTTTTTCTTTTTACCTAGCTCCTATAATCTTGTGTAGTTGTGGTACAATGCGCACCTGATCGTACATAGGGTAAACGGCATCGTAAAAGCCAAAAAGCACATCCAATGTTGGCTCGTCAACTCTATAACTTGGCTGTATTATAAATCCTGCTAGCTCGGACGGCTTGGCGATTCTAAACACTTCATGTACTATATCCTTGAATTCCTTAAGGCTTGACGAATTTGTTACTACTACTTTGATATAGGAAGTTTTGGAGCTGTTGACTGATTGCCTCAGGCACTCAAGTTCATTCTTTAGCAGGTTGTAGTACTGCTTTTCATTTACTATCTTGGAATCTCTTAGCTTGATCTCGATCTTACATATGTCAATGTAAGGCAAGACCTTAGAAAACCTCACAGCGTCATAGCAAGACGACTCCAGGTACACCCTTAAGCCTTTTTGCCTGACGAATTTTGCTAACTCTAAGACTGCTTCGTACTGAACCAGTGGCTCGCCACCAGTGAAATTAATCTTGTATGTGTTTGGCTGAAGGCTCTTTGAGATAATCTCTTTTACCTCATCAACGGAATAATCAATCCCACTCTCCATTGGGAGAGCATAGGGTGTGTCGCACCAGTGGCACTTAAATGGACAGCCTGCCAGCCTCACAAACATCGTTTTGGTGCCAAAAAGTATACCCTCCCCTTCAATGCTTGTGAATATTTCACTTAGCTTTGTTGTTCTTGTTGTGCCTGGCCTGGTTTTCTGTTGCATACTGAGTCTTGTCCTCTATTTGAGCAGTGGTAAATGCATTTTTCCTATTTATACACGATTCGCACCGGCCGCAGTGCAAATAATCCCTATCCACTTTAGTACCCTCAGAGTAGCAGCTCCATGTGTGGAACACTTTGTCGCCCAAAATCTTGTAGCCTGTCCTAGCCAAAGTAGATTTGTCAAGTCCCATGATAGCCGGTGATAGTATCATTATTTGTTGCCGCAAACCAGACAGGATGCCGTCTGACTCAGCTGTGTTTAGAGCTTCCGTCATTGCACTAACAAATGCAGGTCGGCAATCGGGGTAATGCAGAGTATCACCGGTGTGTGCACCATAAGCAACAACCTTAGCATTGATGCTCATAGCCCATGCAGCCGCTATTGTCAGAAACACCGCATTGCGAACGGGAACGACTAAGCTCTGCGAAAATTCCTCTGACAGTTCTTGCATGCCATCTGTTAAGGCATTGCTGTTGTTGTAGAGCGATTTCATAAAGCCCATATCTGCTACCTTGTGATCCTTTGCATTTAGTACTTTGGCAAAATAGCGCGAACGCTCAATTTCGCGTGCTGCTCGTTGGCCGTATGCAAACGTCAATAAATACAAATCATAGCCATCGTTTGTTGCAAGTGAAGCAGCATAGCACACTGAGTCAAGCCCTCCGCTTACAATGCAAACTGCTGCAGGCCTTGTAGTGGAGGTAGGCAACACGATCAAAATTGATCATGCGACTATTAAACAATGGTTGTATATCTTTCAATAATTGTCCTGTATTGAGGATACATCTTGATAAGCTTATTCCTTTTGCCAAGCTCCCAGTCAGTATAATCAAAGCCAGGTGATACTGTGCAACCAAGCAGACAGTATGATTTCTTATCGTTGAGTGAGGCAGCAAACCACGTGTTTGCCTTTATAGCAACTTGAGGTGCTTCGCCCCTGCTCTTTCCCATTTTGATCTTAGACAATTTTCCATTATTATCCATTGCATACACTGTTAGCGAGCCTCCCATGTAGTGATGCCACAATTCATCCGACTTAATTCTGTGAAAAGCTGAAAACTGATCGCCAACTAGCATGTAGTAGATCGCTGTTGAAATGTATCGTGGCTTGTCATACCCTACAAGGTTTACCATTGTGTCTGCAATGTATGTCTGCTTGAAATAGCCCCCTTCTGGGTGCTTCTTGAGCCTGAGCCTCTTAATTAGCTGGATCGCATCCTTCTTCAAGGTTCTTTTATCATGGTGCTTGCATCTTATTAGATTTCGAAAGAAGACATTAATGGCCGTATAACCAAAGCGTAACTGCTACATGATAATAGGCTTGATCGGCAAGGCCAATGTGGGAAAATCTACTTTCTTTAATGCAGCCACCGACCTTGCCGTTCCTGTGGCAAACTATCCATTTACAACAATCCAGCCAAATGTAGGTGTAGCTTATGCTCGAACAAAATGTGTCTGTCGAGAGTTTGGCGTACGGGATAACCCGGTCCACTCAGTATGCATAGACGGAAACAGGTTCATCCCTATCAAGCTGGTGGACGTAGCAGGTCTTGTGCCAGAAGCACATGCAGGCAAGGGACTTGGTAACAAGTTCCTTGATGATGCAAGGCAGGCCAACGCTCTAATACACATCATAGACGCTTCTGGTTCAACAGATAACAATGGTAGACCAGTTCCAGCTGGAACTGGAGACCCAGTATTTGACATACAGTTTGTAGAAGAGGAATTTGATTTATGGCTTGAATCGATCATCGGAAGAGACTGGGGGAAGATTGCAAGGGAAGCCGAGAGTCAAGGTCAAAAGCTGGAACAGCTACTTGCAAAGCGCTTATCGGGTCTCGGAATAAATGAGCACACGATTACAAATGCAGTACAAGCATCAGGCTTAGCTTCAAAAAAGCCTGTGGCATGGACTCATGACGACATACTGCGATTTTGCAAAGTGCTACGTACAAGAGCTAAGCCGTTTGTGATAGCAGCCAACAAGGCTGACTTGCCAGCAGCGGATGATTATGTCAAGAAGATGAAAGCTGGCGGCCTGGAGCTGGTTCCCTGTGCATCAGAAGCCGAGGCACTATTAAGAAAAGCATCCAAAAAAGGTATTCTGCATTACCTCCCTGGCGATGTTTCATTTGAAGTCAAGCCCGAAGTGACGCTAAGTGCACAGCAACTAAAGGCGCTTGACATTGTCAAGGCTTTTATGCAAAAATATGGTTCTACAGGAGTTCAGGAAGCTATCAACATTGCCTGCTTTAAGCTACTCCACATGGTGGCGGTGTATCCTGTAGAAGACGAGTTTAAACTCACAGACAAGAAGGGGAATATTCTGCCTGATGTCTGGCTTCTGCCTGAAGGTTCAACGGCCAAGAATCTTGCAGAAGCAATACACGCCGATCTAGCAAAGGGCTTTCTATATGCAGTTGACGCAAGGACTAAACAAAGGATCG
>JALZEV010000153.1 GCA_030861865.1 Thermoproteota archaeon
AGGAATTTGTATCAGATCGTAGAAAAGGGTTTGACAGCTTGCCGGAATTGCCCAAAGATAGTAGGCCGAGGTTATTGCTATCCGCAGTTTACTCGGGAGAAGAGAAGAAAGTCTACCTGAAGTTTTACGATTCGCAAGACAAAATTATCTACCAATGGCGCGACAGAACTGACCATAAACCCTACTGCTATACAAAGATGGACTTTGCGGAGCAGGCCCAACAGGTTGCACAAAAAGAGACTAAATTCATACTCAAACAGGTCAAGAAACAAGATATCATCCTTGACAAGGAAATTGAAGTCCTCAAAGTCATTGCACCTGATCCTCTCTCAATAGGTGGCACGGACTACAGCTTTCGTGAAAAAGTGACGTCATGGGAAGCCGATATCAAATACCATGAGAACTATCTCTATGACCGGGCGCTTATACCAGGTTCATATTACGTTAGAAATGACGAGCAGATAACTCCATTTGAGTACCCTATTTCTGAGAAGGTACAATCTGCACTCAGGAGTCTACTATGGGACAAGATAAAAGAGGCAGGAGAGGCAGGCAAGGAATATAGACAATACATTACAAACTGGGCCAAACTGCTCAATCAGCCAATACCAGAGCTGAAGCGAGTAGCTATCGACATTGAGGTTGAGACTGAAGAGGGAAGAATGCCAAATGCACGTGATCATGACAGGCGTATAACAGCTGTAGGGTTTGTTGGAAGTGACGGTTTCAAGAAAGTGCTCGTGCTTACAAATAACATACCAAACGATGGTACATCGCTAATTCCTGAAGCAGAACCCTGCGCAACTGAAAAAGAGTTAATAGAAAAGGCATTCATGATAATCAATGCTTATCCTATTATAGTCACGTTCAATGGTGACGACTTTGATTTGCCCTATCTCTATGCGCGCTCCCAGGATTCCCGCATTGATCCTAACGGCGTTGCGATCCCAAAGGACAAGGTGCCCATTATGGTCAAAAAAGAGTCATTTATCAAACATGGAATGCAGGCAGAGCCAGTCGGCATCAGGCATGGCATCCACATAGACCTCTACAGGACATTTGACAACAGGTCGATCCAGATCTATGCTTTCAGCCGTGCCTACACTGACCATACCCTCAACGCAATCAGCGAAGCAATGTTGGGTGACTCAAAAATAGAGTTTGAGGGGGACATAAGCGATTTACCCATTCAGAGATTAGCGGAATATTGCCTCAAGGATGCCGATCTCACATACAGGCTGACTAGCTTTAATGACAATCTGCTAATGAAACTGCTGGTCGTCATTGCAAGGATTGGACGGCTGTCAGTAGATGATATCTCCCGCTTTGGTGTCAACCAATGGATCAGGGGCATCTTGTACTACGAACACCGCCAGCGAAATGAGCTAATACCGAGCAGGAACGAGCTGGAAAAAAAGGGGACTGCGTCGACTACAGCCATCATTAAAGAAAAAAAATACCGAGGTGGCGAAGTTGTTGAGCCTGTACCCGGCATACATTTTAATGTCATTGTCCTAGACTTTGCGAGCCTCTATCCTAGCATTATCAAAGTGCATAATTTATCATACGAAACTATCAATTGCGCTCATGAAGACTGTAGGAAAAACGAAGTGGAAGGTACAACTCACTGGGTCTGCAAGCACAGGAAAGGCTTGACTTCGTTTCTCATAGGATCGCTTCGTGACTTGAGAGTCAACTATTACAAACACCTGGCAAAGGATAAGACACTTCCCCCAGAGGAGCGCAAGCTGTACAATGTGGTAAGCCAGGCTATCAAGGTCATTCTCAACGCCAGTTATGGCGTCATGGGCGCAGCAATATTCCCACTCTACTGCCTGCCGGTGGCAGATGCTACTGCTGCCCTTGGCAGGACAACCATCAACAGAACCATTAACAAATGCAGAGAGATTGGGATTCAGGTTGTTTATGGTGACACTGATAGCATTTTCCTCAGCAATCCGGACCAAAAGCATATAGATCAACTGGTGCAGTGGGCTAGAGAGACGCTAGGCGTAGACCTTGAAATAGATAAGCAGTACCGCTATGTTGTATTTAGCGACCTCAAAAAGAACTACCTGGGGGTCCTATCCGATGGGACAGTTGATGTAAAGGGCCTTACAGGCAAAAAATCACATACTCCGCCATTTATCAGGAAGGCGTTCTACGATATCCTGGAAATACTTGGAAAGATTAACTCAGAGAAGGATTTTGAATATGCCAGAGAAAAAATTAAGAGTGTTATTCAAGAAAATGCCAAGAACTTAGAAGTGCACAAAATTCCACTTGAAGAGCTGAGCTTCAATGTTACGATCAACAAATCATTGAGTACATATGGCAAAAAGACGGGCTCCAAAACTGTAGACGGCAACAGTAATGACATCTACAAAGGCCTGCCACAACATATCAAGGCTGCCAAGATGCTTGTGGATGCAAACAAACGCGAGATTCGAGCCGGTGACACCATTTCTTATGTGAAAATAAAGGCAGGCGACGGCGTCAGACCAGTAGAGCTTTCTAAGCCGGAAGAAATTGACATCGAAAAATATCTTGAAACAATGGAGTCTACATTTGAGCAGGTGCTATCTGCCTTGAACTTTGACTTCAAGTCGGTACTAGGCAAGCCGCGACAACAAAGTCTTGACGAACTGTTTTGGAGCAAGCCGGCATCATAATTTATTATAACCGGTCTTGAAGACTCTGTGGGAGTTGGACATACTTTCGCTCTTTATGGTGCCGGAAGGGACAAGGGCAGGTTATAGCTTTGCGGACATACCGATCAGAACTTCATTCATGGAATCAAATGTAGCTGTTTATGGTGTGCCTCTTGACATCACCACCAGCTTTGGCAAGGGGACATCGAGAGGACCGGAAGCGATAAGGCGAACTTCCGCCCTCCAGAGCGAGACATTCATGCTGGATGAAAAGACCAATATTCATGACCTTGTTGACATATTTGATCTTGGCGACCTAAAGCTGCCCAAAACAAAGAGTATCGTCAAGATGCTTGACTATCTTGATTCAACAATCCCAAAGGTAGTTGCTTCACTTCGTAACAATAGCAAGATTCCAGTGATGCTCGGCGGCGAGCATACGCTATCATACTATCAATTGAAGGCGCTTGCAGAAGAAGAGCCAATAGTGATACATTTTGATGCTCACCGTGACATGAAGCCCAACTATGAAAGCTTGAAGATCTGCCACACCACTCCCTTCTACTATTTGCTCAAATATATCCCAGGCAAAAATTTGATCCAAATAGGTATCCGACAGACAGACAAAGAAGAAAATGAAACCGCTAGCAAAAATGGTGTCACAACCTTTGATGCGTGGGAGGTGCACAATGATATTGACAGTGTCGCAAGGTATTTGCAAAAGGCGACTGCAGGTAAAAAAATTTACATTTCATTTGACATTGACGCCTATGACCTGCCTTATGTACCTTGCACTGGCACGCCAGAACCATTTGGTCTGGATCCATTTCAAGTACTGAAACTGATCAAGGCGATAGATCTATCAGCCTGCCTGATTGGAATGGATATGGTCGAAGTTGCTTTGAGAAATGGCGACTACAGGGAAGGCACACTGGCTACTCAAACATTGTATAGAATATTATCTCGAGAATATGCTAGACAATAATCTGCGGCCTAGCTGATAGATGCAGTGGAAGGTTCAAGGGAAGGTAGGGCTTGTCCTTCGTTTGCGCCTTGACTTCATTTATAAGATCATGCAGAGTAAACTCGCGCTGTTTGCCCTCATTTCTGTCGCGTACAATCAGCTTGTCAGAGTTGATTTCTTTGTCGCCAATGACTATAGTGTAGCGTATCCATTCGGTTTCAGATTCACGTATCTTTTTGCCCACTGTTTCATCGCGATCGTCTATGTCGGCCCTTATCTGGTTTTCAGTCAGCTCTGCCAGTACCTTTTCGCAGTATACCATATGCTCTTGGTTGACTGGAATTATACGAACCTGTGTGTGTGATAGCCAAAGCGGTAGCGAGGGAATGCCACCTACTTTGGATATCTTGGCTGATTTTTCCAATAGCGCATAGATTACCCGCTCGATTGCGCCTGAAGGTGAATTGTGCAGTATTATCGGGTTCTTTTTGGTGCCGTCTTCTTCAACGAACTCTATGCCATAGCGTGCGCCATTCTCAACATCTATTTGGTCAGTCGAGAGGGCTGATGCCTTGCCAAGGCCGTCGATGAAATTGAACTCCCACTTGAGTGTGAAGTAAAAGAAGCGCTCCTTCCATGTTTCAACTAACACCGGCTTGCCGAACCTGTTGATAAGATCGGTCATGAAATCTTTGTTCTCATTGTAAAAGTCCTCTGTGAATCTTATGGCCATTTCCACATCTTTGATTGTTAGGCCAAGATCGTTGAGCACGCTTATTGACAGCTCAAAGCGCTTGACAAACTCCTCCTTAGCCTGATCCAAGTCTCTGCAAAGTGCGTGACAGTCAGGCATAGTGAATGCCCGTAATCGTCGCAAGCCTACTAACTCACCACTTTTTTCGCGTCTAAATGAGTATCTTGTCAATTCATATAATTTCACGGGCAGATGCTTGTATGATATATTGAAGTCCTTGGCCATCAGAAACTGGCCAAAGCAGGCAGCAAAACGCAGAAACAGCTGTTTGTTATCTGAAGTGATGCTGTATTGTCTTGCAGGAAACCTGTTGAAGTAGCTCTGAAGCGAAGGGTGTTTGGTGTCATACATTATGGGTGTTTCGACCTCAATTCCACCATATTCCATCACCCTCCTTGTGACATATTGCTCGATAAGCGACTTCATAAGCCTGCCTTTTGGATAGTAGCGAATATTACCAGCGTCTGATGCAGGTTCGTAGTCGGCTATAGCCAATTTCTTCATCAGCCGGACGTGTGCAGGAGGTTCATTGACTGCCCTGTTCTTTGCTGTTTCATAGTCTACCAACATCTGAAAGTTCTGGTCCTGCTGTTTTTTGAAGTTGTATTTGCTGACAGGAGTCATCATCTGTCCGCCTGGCTGCGCGATGTACCAGAATGACTGTAATTTTTCCTCATCCTTGAGTGCAGATGATTCCTTTTCTCTATGCAATTGGTCAGTAGTGTGTTTATGCTCTTCTTCCTGCTTTGAAATCTCCTTAGAGTTCTCAGCCAGTGGATGGCCCTTTACCTTAATGTTAAAGGACTTTGTCCACCCAAAAGGCGCGCGGTAGACCTGGTTTATCGATCCCTTGGCGAAGCTTTCAACAGATTTGATGATATCAATTGCAAGGGTTGGTGACGCAAGGTCAGAGCTCAGATGAGCGTAAGGGTAAATTAGCAGGCGGCTGCTCTTGACCATATCAAGATATTTCTTTATCTCATCGACTGCTATCTTGGCAACGCTTTCATCGTCTCTGTTCTCAACTGCTATAAAAACTACCACCAGATCTTCGAGCCTAATCTTGGATTTGGACACGATCTCTTCGGCATCCCTGATCTCCTTTTCAATTGGCTCATATTCAATAAAATCTGAATGGAGCTGCAGCAGTCGCATATATATCCTAATCCTAATCCAATCCTAATCTTATATCTAATTTAAGCCCATCTGGCCCTTTCGTTTTCTCTGTCTTCCTTGGTAAGTTTTTTCCATTCTTTATAATGATCCCTGCAGAGATAGACCCTCTTGCTACCGCCCAATCCCAGATCTGGGGCCATGCCGGCCTTAATTCCGCTCATCGAGCGCTCAGCCTGATTCCCACAGTTATCGACACTGCAGTTGATGCCCTTGTCTACTCGGCCCATATATGATTGCATGAAATTATTTTTCCTAGCTATAAAAAGCTGACTGGATTAACTTAATACCTCAGGGAGCATATAATTACGGCAGTTGCCATATAACGATCCTCTATGTACTAAATGTCTCCACCCTCAGAAGCTTCACACTCAGATAGTGGCAAGCTTACCTCAGGATATGGGACAAATAAAGCGGTGTACTGTATCCATTTGCTCTTGCATGGTAACTATTAGACAAAAGCCGGACAAGTAAAGAGTCCAAGAAAACTAGCTGGTAAAATTTATAACAAGCATTCAGTGGAGTAACCTCAGTCAACCATGTCCGAAGAAAACGGTAATAGCTTTGACGACAATTTTGATGAAGAGTTTGACGAAGAGGAGGAAGATGAATTTGGCGATGAAGATAAAGGCGTCAAGTTGCATCTGACTCTAAGAACTCCACAAACTTGAGAGCTTGTACGTCGAACTAGAGGATTTCCTGTTACATCAAGTAAAGATTAGCTATGTTTCAATAATGAACTGGTCAGGAAGTACACTCAGCTAATGAAAGAGTACGTTGACAAGCTGATTCGTGAATATCAAGGAGTTTGGTCAGTAGATGAAATGATGCTTATGTAAAAGGTACTGAACCTATGGGCAAAGGTTACTATAGCTGGATGTGGTCAATTATCTATCCTCAGACAAGATTTGTTATTGCTACTGAGATTTCCAAGCGGGGCGAGACCAAAGATGCTAAAAAGATATTTGTAGTAGGCAAAGGAAGGATCGAATCAAGCCCCTAATACATTATTACTGATGCCTTACATGCATATGAATCGGCATTTAGGAAGGAGTT
>JALZEV010000054.1 GCA_030861865.1 Thermoproteota archaeon
CAAAAGCAATGTTCAGTCTATCATATAATATCCTACTGGCTCCGTTGCCACCGATGCTACCGTCATAGACAAATATTAATCCTGAAGAGCCAAGTGAGATGCCGCCTAGGTCCTGCGAAGCACCACCGGTTATCATAGCGCTCCCCTCTATTATGACGTGCTCTGAAGCGTGAAAGCTACTCATTTCTACGTACTGCTCGTCTTTAACTTGTCGTAAGATGTACGATGGTCTGGGTGCTCTAAACACAAAGCCTTTTGTAACAAATTCATATTCGAGCGGCTTCTCAAACATCACTTTTTTTCCTTGTGCTACCTCTTGACCAATTTCGATGTTTACGTAGCCGAGCACCCTCTTTTGGATGTTGAGTGCACAATATGCTACTTCGACTCCGAAGACTACTTTCTTTTCGTATATTTCTAAAATAGAGGGCCAATCGTCAGTCAAAGCCTTGGTGTAATAAGGATAATCGGATGGAATAGGCGAAAGCTCAGCATAGGGCTGGCTGTTCATCTCAAAATGGATCTCTTGCACTTTATACCGTCTCCCTCCAAGAAAGTATACCGCGTGTTGATGGAGCTCTTCAAGCGCCTGCGGTAATGCTCGATCGCCGACGATCTTGCCGTTAAACTTGATGTCAACCATGCTTCCTATGCCGCGAATGCTATATTCATCAAGCACCTTCAATGCGTCCTTCAGATTAGACACGAATCTATCTCTGACTAGCTTTACGATGCCCTTTGAGACAAGCTTTTGAAGTACGGCCCACATCTGCTTAGATTCTGATATCAACAATGGCTTGTCACAGGCCATCGCTAGTACTTGGTACTCTAGCACGAATGGATTGGACGGATCAGTGTATGCCAATTCATGATCGTCCATATAGTCTGCTGGGTGCATCTTATAATACTGGCTTATTGGATCATTGCCAAGTGCAAGAAATGCGTACCCCTGCTGGCCCCGTCTTGCTGCGCGCCCGACTCGCTGAAAAAGCCGGTTAATAGGCACAATATTGGAAATTATCGCGTCAACACTTCCAATGTCGATTCCCAATTCAAGTGTAGGCGTGGCGGATATTGCCATGAGCTGTCCCGCCTTGAAATCTTGTTCTATTTCATTTCTAAGAGCTGGTGTTAGGCCCGCACGATGTACTCTGATGTTAATTCCCTGCCGCGCTCCATAGAAGGCGATCAGCTCGGAACTAAGATGCGAACTGGCAAACACAATAGTCTTATGCTTTCCCTTTGTGGTCTGTCTAAGTAGATCCAGCATCAATGATCTGTAGGATCTAAGCGAAGGAAATATTATCGCAAGGTTTATCCTGCCTCGCCTGCCCCTACCGTTAATCACCTGCATTTTCCTACCAAAAAGCGTCTGGCAAAATTCAGCAGCATTTGGCAATGTAGCCGATGCAGCAACGATCTGGAGTCTGCTTCCTGTCAGCCTCTCAAGCCTTGCAATGATGTGGTGTACATTAGCTCCAAAGATCCCTGTGTATACGTGTGCCTCATCGGCTACAAGAAATTCGGCAGTCCTGATTATGCGTGAGAATTTAGTCCTATGCATCATGTGGTAGTGCAGCACGTCAAAATTAGTGATAATGACATCTGGCGGGGACTCTATTACCGCTCTGCGCTCCTTTTCTGATGTGTCGCCGTCGAGGACTGCTACCCTTAGACTAAGCGGCTTTGCTAGCTCTTCTATCTTGGGCAATTGATCGCGGGATAGTGCCTTTGTTGGGTAAACAAAAATTGCAGATACTATACTACCTTCCCCACTGCGAAGTGAGCCAAAGCGCAATAGTTGTTTTGCTGCAACTTTTTGCAGCAGTGGGATGCAAAATGCCTCTGTTTTACCTGATGCGGTAGGTGCGGTGATCACTATATCTTTTCCCTGAAGGACTTTCTTGATCGCTTCCTCTTGAAATTTGTAAAGGTGGTTGATCTTTTTTGCTTTCAAGACCTCTATTATGGCTTCGTCTACTGGCACATCATCAATTCTAGACCCAAGCTCCGGTGGAGGCTCCTCTATTGCCTGAAAGTCGACGATATAGTCCTGTTGGGAGCTCAGCGTCTGCTCCAGAAGTGGGTCACCGATAGCTTTAGATGCAGCCATGAGAGCATCTATTTCTGTGGAAGGCCGGATTATCTTTTCTTGCTGCATCACGAGTTTGAGGTCGTCGCCATATGCAATTCCTGCGCCACTTTCACAACGGTCGAGAAACTCAAGATAAGCTTCGTCGGTACTGCCAGGCGTGGGCACAATTGCGCAAATATTACATTTGGAACATCGAAATATCAGCCGACCATCAAATATCTTGTCAACTCCAACTGAATGTAGAAAGCTGCACTTTGGGCAGCGATAATTTGTCAAGCAGCAGCAGGCGCATAAGGAGAAGCAAGATAATTGTTTTTCTGTGTCTTCAGTAAGCCGTGATACGGTATCAAGGTAATGCTTGAAGTGATCTGCAATCCATCATGCGCTATATCCGTATGCCCATATGAAAGGCAGCTTGTGTGTGCTTTGCTCATGAAATTTAAGAGGTACAAGGAAAACAGTAGCAGAGAGGCTGAAAACTATCTATAATAATGGCATGATGATAGAAGCTGCCAGCTAGTTGTCCGGTCTTGGAAGCCGCTACTGGACTGAGGTGATGGAGGTATTGCGCGCAGTCATCCCAGTTTATGATAAGGTCAACAAGGTGATCTCGCTTGGTAAAGATGATAAGTACAGGCTAAAAGGTATTAGAGGCCTCGTTAGGTCAGGCAATATGATACTTGATGCCGGCTCTGGCTACGGCAACATGTCACGTTTAGCACTTGCAGAAACTCGCGGCGACGCAAAGATTGTAATGTACGACCCTCTGCTTGAGATGCTTGCCAATGTCAAGAATCCCTTGCTAGGTTCGCACATAGCACTTTATTCTGGTGTTTTTGAGTACATGCCCTTCCGTGAGGGTATGTTTGATGCTGTGCTCTGTGGCTATTCTCTTCGAGATTCAATACACCTACAACAGGCAATAGCGGAGATACACAGGGTGCTAAAGATTGGCGGCCGACTTGTAGTGATCGACCTTGGCAAGCCAGACAACTATATATTGAGAGGAATGGTTTCTGTATATTTAAAATATTTTCTTGGAATATTCGCTTATTTGGCCGCTGGCAGTTCGGGGCTAAAATTCAAAACGCTTTATGGAACCTATGTACGCTGGCCCAAGAATTCAGAGCTTGAGCACATGCTAAAAGAGAAATTCTCTCATGTTCAATTTGATAAGGGCATGATGGGTGGCGCAGTCATCATAGCGGCATACAAGTAATAGTGGAATGTTGCAATGAATCACGCTGTCGTACTCGTTGCAATTTGCTCTGCCATTGTTGGCATTTCATACGGCATGCACTCGCCCATAGTACCCGTATTTGCCAGAGAGCAGCTTGCAGCCGACTATTCGCAAGTAGGCCTAATCGGTACTGTTAATTTTCTTCCATATATGTTCGCTCCATTCTTCGTAGGCGTCTTACTGGACAGGCTCAACAAGTCCTATGTTCTCCTCTCTGGTATCCTACTGAATGTATTTTCAATTTTCATTCTTTCTAGTGTCCAATCAACACCAGAAGTAATGCTTTATAGGGCTCTTGCAGGAGTCGCTCATGCTCTGTTCTGGCCCTCTTCTGAGGTTCTGATATCTATCAATTCATCAACTCCAGACACGCGAGTCAAGAATATTTCTGTATTCATTGCAGCCTGGATTTTAGGCTTCATGGTTGGACCCATCATTGGGAAGACGATTCTAAATGCATTTGACTATTACGCTCTATTCCAGTTTGCTGCTGCCACTATGGCAGCAGCAATTGTGCCATCAGTACTTTTGCGTTCCTATGGCTGGCCGGCTGTCCAAAAAGAAGATCTAGAGATGGTTCGAGCAAGTTCTGTTGAAGTAGCGAAGGAAATTGCCAATCACCCCCGGCTTGCTGGAGTGATACTTTACTATGGGATCACCTTTGGAGTAGTGCTTGCAGTATACCCGGCATATATGAGCGACGCGTCACTTACAACTCAAGACATTGAGCTAATGTTCTTCTTTTTTGGTATATCGCGTTTTGCTACTCTTCTGCTGCTTGTGACAAGGATATCGAGATATGGTGACCTTGCACTTGCCTTGGCTGTTTCGACAACGGCAGTAGGCATGATCATTTCTTTTTCGTCAATATCATTTCTATCATTTGCGGTATCAATTGCCTTATTTGGGCTATCGATCAGCATATTTTACCCAGTCTCCTTTAGTCTTGTTACAATGGGCACGCCTTCTGGACATGTGGGTTCAAAACTGGGAGTCTATAATACCCTTTTTGGCGCTGGGTGGACGGCCGGGCCAATAGTGGCTGGATTTGCCTCAGATGCATTTGGCTCAAGCAGTCCATATCTTGCTTTCTTTGTGATAGGGAGCACGTTTGCAGCGGCAATTACAATATTTAGAAAAGGCCGTAATCATTTTTAAGCATAAGGTGTTAGTTTGTATGTAATGCGAGAACGGAAGGATATCCTTGAGGATCAAGTGCCGGAGTACGGCCTTGAGGCGCTTGTACTCACAATTGATGACAGCAAGGAGCTGATCGCAACGCTCAAAAAGGCAGGCGAGCACTTTTCTACGCTCAAACAGTAATTAGATGGGCGTATGACCTAGATTATTGAAACCCTGCGGCCGTTTATCTTTATTCTTCTTTCACAATAAAGCCTTACAGCTTCAGGGTAAAGTTCATGTTCTTGCTCAAGTATTCTTGCTGACAGACTCTCCTCATTATCCCCCTCTATTACTGGCACTGCTTTCTGAAGTATCACGGGTCCCGAGTCCAACCCTTCATCGACAAAGTGGACCGTACAGCCACTAACTTTTACCCCATAGTCAAGTGCCTGCTTCTGTGCATGGAGTCCGGGGAACGCGGGCAGGAGAGCAGGGTGGATATTCATGATCCGCATTCTATACTGTCTTACAAACTCGCGGCTTATTATCCTCATAAAACCCGCAAGGCAAACAAGCCCTGACTCAGGAGTGACGCCATGCTCGTGCAGTACGGTAACCACATTTTGGTCGTAGTGCCAGCCCTTCAAGCCATCAGATAGTATTGCCTTGGTAGGTACCTCGTATTTTTCTGAAGCAATCTTAAGCCCCGCGATCCCTGGCCTATTTGAAATTATAATGCATGGTTTGGCATTTCTTATTCTGCCTGACTTTATTGCAGCCAAAATCGCATCCATGTTGCTTCCCCTGCCAGAGATTAGGATTGCAAGGTTGATCAAGTGTCTTTTATAACTTGCCTCCAACTTATTCTTAAACATCGCTTGTAACTTCATCTCACTCTGTACCTGGTGGAATTTTTTACAACATCGCAGGGCGGAGACTGAAACTAGATCTAAAGGAACTGTTCATATTTGGAGTTCAATATTCTATTCAATGACACAGTACCTGGCTTGCTAAGCAACGGATCAATCCAGGCCACAAGCTACTTTTTTCAGCTTTTCTTTAAGTAGCTAAATCTTAAAATAATCATGTCCTCTAAGCATGACAGCTCTAATGAAGGCGAAAGTCACTCTTGGCCACTCTGGCATAATGATCCACCATCGAGATACTGCAATCGCGCTTGACCCTTCGCGCCCTGCCAATTGCCATGTTACTTTTGTATCTCACGCCCACGTTGACCACCTTCACAAGCATGGTATAGAAAAAAAGAATAAGAGTCAGGTGCTAGCATCAAAAGAGACTGCTTTAATTGCGCAGGCCAGAGGTTACAATATTGGTAACCACGCTGAACAGTATGATGGCTTTAGGCTTGTAGACACAGGGCACATCTTGGGATCGCGCGGCCTCCTGATAGGCGAGGACATCTACTACACCGGAGATATGTCAATGCGAGAGCGCGCCTTCATGAAGCCAGCGAAGGTACCCCGTGCCAAGACGTTAATAATTGAGTCGACCTTTGGCCGACCTCAGTATGTCTTTCCGCCTATATCTGAAGTAATACATAATACAAATAAAATAATTTCTGAAATGTACGACCTTGGTATACCTGTAATTTTAATGGGATATACACTTGGAAAGGCCCAACTTTTGACAAAGCTATTCGGCCATTGGGAGCCAATAATACATGACTCTGTTGCCAAGATAAACTCAGTTTACTCGGAACTTGGAGTAAAACTGGAAAGTGTTATGACTCACTCCCAGGCGGAGGAGCAGGGCCTTCTGGGAAAGAACCGACCTTGGGTCATGGTTGCGCCTCTGATGTCTTCCAAGCGCGCCTTTTTAAAGGGTATGAAGAACACATATGGCGCAGTAACAATTGGATTTACTGGCTGGGCAATAGGTAGTCGCTATAGGTACATGATGGGCCTTGACTATGTCATGCCCCTTTCTGACCATTGCGACTACAATGAACTGGTAGCGGCAGTTAAGCAATGCAGACCGGAAAAAGTCTATACTTTTCATGGGTTTGCCAAAGAATTTGCTCAAGCATTATTGCAAATAGGGTTTGATGCCGAGGCCGTGGGACATCACAAGAATGGAAAAGAGAAAATGCTGTCACTTGACTCATTTCTGTAGAGTTGATTAGTTATTCTTTTTGAGCACACCATAGCATAAGCTTAAAGATCTATTTCGTAAGAAGTAATTCAAAAGAGCATATAATTAATATATGCACGCATATTGACGCATGAAGATGAAAGCAAGAATATTGACAACTCGTCACGACCTAAAAGAAAACAATATTCATCATAATATCACTTCCTGTGCTCATCCCTAAAATAGGGAATAACCTTAGATCCAAAGATCTCGATATTCTTAAAGTAACCTTCTCCCCAGAATCTGATGATAAAGTGATTTGTTCCCGCTTTGATAAAGCGCTCTAGCATTGCAATGACACCGTCGGGTTTGCCAACACCAATTGCAGTGCGGGCTACGCTGTCAGGTATTTTCAGGGCAGCGCGCTTCATTTGCTCCATTAGCTCTGGTTTGTTCATTGCATATTCAGTGAAGTATCTACGAAAGTCAAAGTCAGAATCTTGCGGTATGTCATGCACCTTGAGGAGTTCGGGTTTGTATAGGCTCACCTTGACTGCGTTTTTCATCTTGTTCCATGCTTCCTCGCCATCATCTGTGAAGTAAACATCAACATCATTTGCGAATTGAAAATTGGTTAGGTCGCGGCCACGATTCTTTGCATGGTCCCTAATAACGTTGGCATGATAGCTGAACAGCTCTGGTGTGTATCCAATCGGGATCCAGCCGTCGCCATATTCCGCACATAGCTGTAGTGTCTTTGGAGCTCCAGCTGCAATGTAAACTGGCGGCCTTGGATTTCTTATGCTCTTTGCCTGAAGACATGCATTTATCAATTTGTAGTATTGGCCATTATAGTTTACGCGGTTTTCCGGATCAGAGTTAAATAAAAGTTCGATGACTTCAAGCTGCTCCTTGAATTTCGTTACAGGCTTGCTGAACTCAATTCCGAAATCGACTACATTTTGGGCCTCACCAGCTCCGATACCAAGGATACCCCTTCCTTGCGTTATCCTGTCAAGTGTGATTGTTGAAAGTGCGATGGCAGAAGGGTGCCTGCGGATTGCATCTGTAACACATGTCCCAAGTTCAACATTCCGGGTGACTGCGCCAAGTGCAGCGAGCAAGAGCCAAGCATCGTTGACTATTGCATTCTTCCACTGAGGCACATTGGAGTGATCCATAGCCCAGATAGAGTCATAGCCTAATCTGTCTGCCATCTGTGCAGCAGTCATGATTTGCTGTTCATCTAGTCCTAGACGAGCAACATTCAGCCCCTGCGTAAACCCAAATTTTATCTTCAACTTACAAATCCTCCTTAACCCATAAGAGGAGATACGTTTTATTCATTTTAAAGTAAAATCAATTGAAGGATGTATTTTAAGTCTTTGAATGCTGGAAAGCCAAGTTTTCAGCAGAATTTGCTGTAGCTTTGTCAATATAATATATTCAAAATGTCAATAGTGCTTGAATCACTATGTAAAATCGCAACTGTATTAGAGCAGACAGCAGAAATGCTAGGGAGCAAAGATAGCGTTGATGACCAGTTCATGGAGATGATAGATGACCTTGTCGTGATGTCTGAGAAGGATTCTGAGCTGGCAGAAGGGCTGAAATGGATAGATCTACAGTCGCAAAGGAATGGTTTGACATTTTATGAGATGGCAATGATAATACTGAGAAAGCATATGGTTGAGAGGAGGGCAAAAGAATGGCTAAGGGAAAAGATCAGCCAGTAGTATTGGTAGTAGTAG
>JALZEV010000062.1 GCA_030861865.1 Thermoproteota archaeon
CGCTGTACTTTGCGGATCTATAGCAGCCGTGCTGGTCTCTCTATGTATCAGGTGGAAATGGAGCAGTTTGTAATTCCATACGTGATTGTGTTTCATTCTGCGCTATTCCGATATCACTTGATATGCCAGATTGCAATTCTATTGCAAATATAATCTCCTGGATAGCCATAGTAAGGTTACCATTCCTCAATGCCTCTCTTGCCATCTCAAGATGATTCGCTATTGCCTCCTGTGGTGGACTGAAAGGTTCTTGAAGTTCTGTTGTTGTTGTTGTTGCATTATTAGATGTAAATTGTATGCTTTCAGATACGGTTAATGCATTAGCTGTATGAAATGACAGTGTGCCAGTAGCAGAAGAGAAGAAGACGGCGGTGATGATGATGCTAGCAAACATCACAATATGCAGTCGCAATTGTTGATGTACTTTTCTGGTGAGTGCCATTGATCTGTAATGGCAGATTATTGTAATTAGGCTTGAGGACAATTATTACCTGAGCACGGAGAATCAGAAATTTCTGAGTTCTCAATCTATTATCTAGTACTGCTACTACCATCTGCCAGCCGTAGAGCGATATATATAAGTCCATGTCATGGAGCTTCGTTTTCTTCACCTATGCTAACTCAGTTGTCATAATCCCTCAAACCTGTTCCTAGCTCATCTCGTATGGTGCTATTGAAACAGGTTGTTCTTGTTGCATCATAGTCCGGGGCTGCTATTATCAATCGATGAGCAAGGCCTGATGCCATAATACTTATCGCCAATTGGTACGATAGGCAGAATACCTGAACCATTTGAGCATCTGTTTAGATTAAACAGCGCTCACTGTAAGTATAGAAACGTAATTCCTTTTTATTTTTAAATTGCATCTGAATATAATGAGTAATAAGAAGATATAGCTACAATTGCTAAAACTTTCTTATATCCATAAAGAGATTTATGATCATGGCTTCAGCATCACCAACATCATCTTCTCCGCCCGAATTTGGCACCAAAAGAAAGGAAAAAAGAACCTGGAGTGATGTCCTAAATGAATCTGTACATACAAGTGACGATCAGGACATAGGCGACATAGAGGCAGTGAGCAGGAATTTTGTAGTGATAAAAAGAGGTTTTGTGAATATACACCGATATTATATTCCAATAAGCAAGGTTGAGGGGTGGGACGGCAATGTTATTTGGTTAAAGATAACTGAAGAAGAAGTAAAGAAAAATTATGAGCGCAGCAATATTTCTCCCAATCCATTAAGGTATAACCTGAAAGACCAGCCTCCAGTTTACAGCGGAGCTACATACCCAGAACTCTTCTTGATACCTGCCCCTTACCCAAAAGAATTGCCGCCGTCTGCTGAAAGAGAAACGGTTGGAGAAACTATTCCTACTGCTACATCTAGCGAAGCCGAGAGAAAAAAGTGTGATTTGTGCAATGAGTATCTCCAGTCTGAAGATGAGCTTAGCCAGCACGTAAAAGCGCAGCACTAGTTACCAAGGCTCGAAGTTCTTCTCTTCAGATAGTCTCACTTGTCATTTATTCAGTCGCTTTCCCCTTGGTAGTATCATGTACCTTGTCATAATTTGGCTCATATACGTTACAGCAACCGTGCGGAGCAATGACTCCGGAATTGTTGCCAAAGACATCCGGTCCCTCCTCGCTAACAACCATGCATCTTCCGCCCATTGTATCAGCCAGTATATGCAGTTATAGCAGAAGGTGCCAACATGCAAATCAGTCTTTGAACTCTTCTCGCTCTAGATACGCAGTCTTAAGCTTGCTCTGCTTTTGGAATTTTGTCACGCTGCCCATGACGTCTGCAGCTTTTTCAACTACATTCTTGTCTGACATATCTTTCTTTTTCACCTAATCTCCTTTTCATTTGGTGTCCACAATGAGCATACAGCCCAAGGCTCTATTCTACTGGAGACATTTCCCTTTAGGTCCCGTCCTTCGTCTGTAACAATTGAGCAATGGTGAGGCTTTATGAAATACATGCAATTATAACAATAGTAGCCGGTGTGAGTATCGGCATTTGCAAATTGTTTGATTTCTATATAGCCGGACGTGACTTTGGACAGTTTTTTTTGTGCTGAGTAGCTTCCTGAGGAATTTTTTGAGTCGATGTAAACTCCGCAGCAATATTTGTTGTGCTCATATAGTTCTCTATATGGTTATTTGTCTACAGAAAATAAAAGGCAAATTGACCGTTCGTCTATGAGCACTATACCGGAATTTTTCTATCATGTTGAATTGCAACCACAAATGAGACATTAGAGCTATAGGATTGCAGATAACCGGAGATGGTTGTTGCTATATCTGCTTCTAAATCTAGAAAAAAGTTGTAGTTATCTGTAAACACAGAATAACATGTATCCTTATTTAGTGATCACAGTCTATTTGCCTTAAGTACTGTTTATGCGAAGATACTGTTGCAAAGGGTGACTCAAGAGAAATATGCAAGACGAGCCAGAAAGAAAAAAATCAGATAGAGCAAGGTTGGCCGCAACAAAATGGCTGCCAATGAGTG
>JALZEV010000063.1 GCA_030861865.1 Thermoproteota archaeon
TACTATTTTTAATGGCAGTTGCTTATCTGTTGCATACTTTACAATACTTCTAAAGGGTGTAACACCTATTCCGCCAGAAAGAAATACAGCAGGTTTTGAATAATCTTCATGCAATACAAATTGTCCCTCAGGACCCCTTACCTTAACTGTTGCACCTTCATCTAAAGTTGAAAGTCTTTTTTTGTATGGTGAATCTCTGATTCTAGTGCTAAACATTATAAAATTCTCAGTTGGAGAAGAGGAAATAGTAAAATGTCTGATCGGGCCTTTGGGATCATTATAGACTCTGCCTATATCAAAAAAGGCAAATTGCCCTGCAGTATAAATTAACGGTGTTGTTTTGTCTTCTCCTTCTCCTCCTCCTTGACCATTTTGCTTACTAAATTTAAATGACGTTACATCAGTATCTTCAATTTTGTCTTTTTCTAATAGTGTTAGCTCAATCTGAGGAGGAGATCTTCCTTTACCTTGTGTCTTAATTAGTATATTATTGCCGTCTACCTTTACTTCATAAGATGGCTCTGGTTCACTTGCAGGAGGGCTTGTCACCTCCCCTGTCCTTACATCAAATTTGGAATTGTGCCATGGACATTCAACTTCATATCCTTCAAGGGTGCCATCAGCTAGAGGACCACCTTCATGTGTGCAAATACTGCCTATGGCATAGAATTTTCCTTCAACATTTACTACACAGATTTTTTCACCATTGACTTCGACTTCCTTCATTTGTGAAGATTGAATATCCTTTGTATCAGCTACCTTAACAAAATCCTCACTCATGCGAAGATCATTCTAGTTATAGAGTCTGAAGTGTATATGGTTTTCCATTCAATTGAACTTCTAGAGATATTGTGAATCTACGCCTTGAGTAATTAGTTTCTATTATGGCGAGTCCATTCATTTTTATCGTGTGTGGGAGTATCTCCTTGTGGGAGTATTTCTACTTGGTCAACTATGTAAGCACCCATGTTCTTCAGCATTGGTTTTATGTCATCATAAATTTTGAAAGTTTTACTAACGGGCTGGTGGGATTCGGTAGAAAAACCTTCAGAGAGCAGACCCAATTGATAACTGTCATGGAACGAAGAGTAGCTCGTTATCTAATACATTTTCCTGTCAGTTATAGATTGATATTGGTCTAGGTATCTCATCTCATGACACTATACGTACTATCATAGTAGTATTTGTATTTGCTATTCCTCTTCTTTTTTCGATTCAGATACTCTTTTGAAGGAGTTTAGAATATTTCTCTTTTGCTTAGTTTGTACAATATATGCAGGATATTGGCTGTAGTTACTATCGGGTTGCTCCTGTCGTATTCTATCACTATTCTCCACTAGAAGCCATTACTCCGACACTGCTAGCTGGTGCCTTTACAGTAGTCGCCCCAGAAGCGTACAGAAAGATGATAAAACAAAAGAAAAGGAAGTTCTAAATCGTCGCGATCTTGGCTGTTTCATGTGGTTTAGTTCTATCCCAAAATGCTCCAAGAATTACACCTAACAAAGCCCAAAACATACTCATGGTAAACCCACTTGCAATCCTAAAGCCAGTTACCAAGTCCATTGGCACATTTATTGCGTCAGGGTTTGGCGGTAATGCTATATATGCTCCTGTCATTAGAGCTGCATAGACTGCTGGAACTATCACTTTCTTTACCCGTACCTTGCTGATCTTTCTATACAAGAATGCTAGACCTAAAGCCGAAAGACCTGAAATCGCTAGATATGCAATATACAAACTCTGCCTATAATAGATAGTTTCAGGATCGCCTACTGCTGGAGGGTTTGCGGGATACTTTAAAGCAGGGATTAAGAATAAGACAAACCACATTATTCCTGCCAAAATCAATGCTTTCTTTTTGTTGTTGGAGCCAGGAAGCGAACCTCTGCTGTATGCAAATACCACTCCAAATAGCGCTGCAATTGAAGTACCTAGAATTGTGCCAGCAGCAATTTCACCACCCTTCTGCCATATACGATAATTGTTATATTCAAGCGGGTCAACAGGTTCGCCAGCTGCTATTGCGTTTTGGTTTTCAATATCGATAGCCTGGTCTATGTATGGCTCCACGACTCCAATGTTAATAGTCGCTAAAATCGTGCCCGCAATTGCGCCAGAAAGAAGTGTTATTGCAATAAAAGTCAGGGTTTTCAATTTTTTAATTCACATTCCGTAGATGTTGTGTTAGTGGCAGGGAAATCCTGCGGCGTGCCTCATGTCGTGGTAGAATTCGTGCATCCACAAAGTATCAAATGCAGACTCTCCCTCTGCTATGCTAAAGAGATGTCCTTGGTCATATCCAACCATAAACACTCCAAACAGCATTACCCCGAGCAAAATGCCAACCGCTATCTTTGATACCTTGGGTACCTCTACAGTGATGTATTTACTAACAGATGCCACGTTTTCCGATGGCGGGGTGGTCGTATATAAAGTATCGGCAGGTTTATCCAACTCTGCTATTTGTCGACCCTTCCTATATCGAGAGAATAGAATAAATGTTCAATGCTTGTATCTGCAATTGGTAAGTTATAGATGCACATGCTCATCGGTGCCCTTGAAAAGGTTGCAACGAAGTATGCTCCAAGCAGGGCGCTTTCATTTGATGTAGTGCATATATTCAAAACGTTACAGCTTATAGAAAACAATGGGCATGTTAGCAGGGATCTGCTTTGTGAAGAATTGGGACTTGGAGAGGGAAGTATCAAGACTCTAATAAAGCACCTTAAGATGAATAACCTAATACAAACGAGCAATCGCGGTACAAAGATGACCAACGGGGGCAAGGCGATCTTCTCTGAACTCATTTCATCTATCCCTGCTGAAACAATTCTTCCAAGATGTTCAATTGCACTTGGTAAATTCAATCATGCAGTACTACTAAAGGAACTTAGCTATGCTGTCAGATCGGGAATAGAACAACGAGACGCTGCCATAAGAATGGGAGGCACTGGCGCAACAACACTGCTTTTCAGAGACAACAAGTTTCTAATGCCTGCTAGCGGCAGCAGAGGCCAAGACACTCTGAGAAAGGAGCAAAACATACGAGCGATATTAATTGACAAATTAAAGCCTCAAGAAGATGATGTAATAATTATGGGAAGTGCCGATATCGATAGAAAAACCGCAGAACTTGCGGCTAAAAATGCTGCGCTTTTGACGCTTGTAAATCATGAAAAGCACAATTAGATTCTGTGATGCAGTATATGCAGCATACTCTGGCATTTTCATAATTTCATTGATCATGTTGGGAAGGATTATGGACAAGAAGAGCCAGACAGGTATGAGATCATAGGCTCGATAATTGCTATCGTATGAGCTGCGGTCATCATCTACACTCCAAGATAGATAGATAGCATCTTGAAGATTTTTATTTTAAAGTATGTCTCTGGTAACGTATGGAAATAAGATGTGCCGACTGTGGCTGCCTGTCTTCTGAGTGTAAGGCTAGCCCTTCGTCTACGGAATGTTCCAACTGTACATGGAGAGAATGTTGCTGCTGGCAGGCTGCTGCGGTGCATCACTAGCAAGCTCATAAGCATACCACAAGTCTTAAACGGTCATCAATTGGTACTGCTCAGCCTAAACAAATACTTGCATCAAATCGATAACAACGACACAGATATGCGCCAGCTATTTGATAATGGTCTGAATGCACTAAAGTCCGATGCGCTGCTCAATGACAACGGCTATAATTATTCGTTCTATGACAGGCTCGGAGGACTTGCGAAGGGATATCACAAGACACATATCATCAATTTTCAAAAGCTGTATGATATCACAGGGGATATTGAGTGGTTAAAGATTAAGAAAGTGTTTGAGGAATAGCATAATTATAATGATTGTCCTGTTCCTTTGGTACTCTATTGGACTCACTATCTGATAGGCATGCAACAGTTAGGCCTCAGTAAGAAGAGAAGGATAGAACAATCCCGTCAATAAGGATTCATTCAAATCACTGCTAGTTCTGTCTAAGCAAAGATACTCAACTATACAGAAAATAACTGAGAAAAAATAGGGGATGTACGAACTCTAATAGGGAGAGGTACCAATTTGTCTCATTTTTGCTGGACTAGGCAATTGTTATTGCAGTCTGGTCTACTGCTATATAGTAGTACCAACAGTCTTTAGTCTAACTTAGTCAAATCGTCAGACGTTGTATGATTACGCTCAACTCTTGCATAACTTCACGCTCAATTTTTTAGGTGTTTGCATGAATCTTGTTTCGGGCACCCCGTTTTGGAACTCCTCTGGTTTATGCTTGACCATGTGGTTTCCTGTTTTTGAACGATTTTTTATTTTAGGCGGGCCCGGGGGGATTCGAACCCTCGACCTAACGCTTAGGAGGCGTTCGCTCTATCCATGCTGAGCTACGAGCCCATCTGTTCTTGAACCTTTGCAGCGCCAATTTAAAATATTCGTCTATTTATGCACAAGTACAATGATCTGAGGTTGCCTATCGGGTCGGAACTCTGGATCATGCCAATCACTTGGAAAATACCTCTTCCCTACATTTGAAGTAAGTTGGAAACCAGCCTCATTTGCAGTCAACACTAGCTCTGTGAACAGCTTGCTGTTCTTTTCTAGATCGGTCAAGATCCTAATCATGCCGCCGTGCACAAGTTTCTTTGATACTATCGCAAGCATTGCTCGGAATGAGCTTTTGCCTTCAATTGTCGTTACAGGAAGATAATGCTCAGGCAACACGATAAAAAAGTTGTCTATCGATCTGTCAGATATTGCAGGGAGCAATTTCTCAGTGTCCCCCCAGAAAGCAGAGGCATTCTGGGGATCCAACTCGGTAAACCTACTCTTTGCCTTGAAGACCTCATTTTGGTCCTTCCCTATGCCTATGAAATACTCAAAATAATTCTCCACTGCCATTGCTTGCAGCATTTCGCCCCGCCTCAGGCCTATTTCTACATTGACTTTGGCATATATCCTTCTTGCAGTGGCTATCGTCCTGTTAAGCTGCGTAGAGGGATTGCCTTCATGGAAGAACTGATATATGATACCCCACCGCTGGCGGAATATATATGGAAAGTGCTTCATGTTGATTATCTGTCTAAAGGTTTCATTTTCTGTAAAATCTGTAAAGAAAGCGTCAGTCCTTGACACAGCTTCGAGTTTAGGCAGATTGAGCTCATCATAAAGGTTTGTAACCCTGTCCCAGGCCCTTACAGGGTCCGATCCCATATACGTAACTGCAAGGTCGGCAAGCCAGAGTATCTCTGCAAGCAACTTTACCTTTTTGGTATTTTCGCCTCTGCCAGCTAATTGGTCAAGTGTTTGTGAAAACATTTCCTGTGATACCTTTTGTTTGAAGAATGGAAAATCAGTCCTCCAGATGAGCGATTCAACTATCAGGCTTTCAACAGGGCTCCAATCTGTCTTAATATATTCAGGATGCGTCGTGGCAAAATCCATAGGTGGTGATAGCGGCGATTTGAATTCCCGGAAATAATTTTCAAATTCGTCCCAGCCCATTGTAAAGTAAGCATCAAGAATTCTGCTCCTTGAAAGCTCTTGCATCGTCCTGTTCACACTTGGGCCTTTAGGTCCGTCAATGGAAACAAGTGGTTGCACCGGATCGTAGTCATGCAGCAGCCCTGCAACAAGTGTAAGCTCGTAATCCTTCCATTCAAATTGAACCCCCTTAAACTGCTTTGGGATCATGTGAAGAGCCATGTACGAGACTTCAAGAGAATGGTGGAAACTATGGTACTCGCTTGCACCTTCTCCAAGCCCAAGCCGGGTGTATGCATTCTTGAGAAAACTTAGTAGAATGCGCAGCATGTAGATTCTGCTCTCAGGTATGCCTTTTTGTGAGACAAGCTCAAGCAGTGAGACTATGATCTCTTCGTCCTTGGCGTTTGCAAGGTTGGCGTTCGTCTCGTCAATAGTGCGCTTTTTTGCTCCAGGAAAGACTCTTACTACCTGACGGTAAACGATCCTCAGCGGTAGACTCTTGTTGAGGTATATGCCAAAGGTCATACCCCTCCAGGGGTATCTAATCCTCTGTCTCTCCCACTCAGCTACCTCCTCAGATGCTGCTACAATCTTTTTGTTGAGATCGGCTACAAGCTCACCCAACTGTTCACCAGCAACGAAGTCAGCAAACCGATTCCGCTCTGTGTTCATGACAAGCCACTGAGGGATCTTGACAACGTAGACTTGGCGGCGTGATCTCTTTTCTTCACCTATAGTAGTCTTTCTTGCAGTCACCGCGACATTTCTTGTGCCGGTGTGAAACGGCAAGTCGGTATCCTTGACTACCTTTAGTTTGATCTCTCTACTTTCACCCTTGAGGCTTAAGAGGATATGCCAGTACTTGCCCTTTTCCATCCACGTAGGTACCTGTGTTTCTTTGTCCCAGAAATCAACTGGACCGGAAGGGACAAAGCCTGATTCGTATTCCTTAGTGACTGGATTGTAGGATTTGTATTCATATTCGCCTATCATGGGGTCTAACTTGCGAGCGGCCAATCTTGCCTCTATCACTGTTTCAATAGACTTCGTAAACTCTTGGTACGCCATCACGCCCCATATGGTGCCAAGAGAGCTAAATAACGTGAAAATGCCCGCCAGTATATCAACTTCATAGTTGATAAGATACTGCGGGATAAGAGGTATTCCAAACCATCCGGTCGAAAGGAGCCCCGCAAAAGCGAGTGTGATAAAGAGATACCGTGCTAAGTTGTGATACTGTAGGCTAAGAAACAAACAGCAGTTGCTATGCATGCAGCAATCGCAGTTTTCCCGCTCGCTGATGGTAGGTTCAAGCTTCAACCTTTCTTTCGCGCACCGGTTGATTATTATCGTTTAATTTTCGATTATATATTGCCTTCACGTTTATTCACTGCTGCACATGATTATTCAGTCGTCGCCTTACTCAAAATGTCTCGGTTTAGGCAGTAAAGAGAACGTAAGCGAGCAAAAGTGTAAGAAACAACCCTTCAAGGTTCTCTCTAGCCATTCTGCATTTATTAAAAATTTCCGCAGCTATAATAGCTCAACATAGCGCTGATTTAATATGTATAATGCTGGATTAAAATCCTAAGCAAAACGCCGCTTGATTTTGTACTTCATTCTTCCATGGAGGAGGAGGGCGGCGGATCCCTTCTGTTGAAAAGATTGTGTTGTACAACAACCTTTTATTTCGTGGTGACGCTGAAATGTTAGTTACACACACACACACATCAATGCTGCCTATTTGGGGCAAATCACATCAAACTAGACTGTAGGCTGTACCCCTTGATGATGTTGCTGTTTGCCCTGTCCACATTTTCTTTGTAGAGGTCAATTCCCAGAAACTTGCGGCCAAGTGATGTTGCTACTATGCCGGTCGTCCCCCTGCCAGCAAATGGATCAAGCACATAATCGCCTCTCTCAGTTGCGAACCGGACAATGATCTTGACTAGCTCTTCTGGAAATATTGCAAAGTGCTCGTTCCCATAGTGTG
>JALZEV010000066.1 GCA_030861865.1 Thermoproteota archaeon
GCAATTCCCCAACTGCTCGCCATGATTGTCGATAGGCACAGTAACTACGGGCTTGCCAAACTGGATTGCCTGTGACAGGGCAACATGACCGCCTCTTAAAACGATAAGGTCACTTGCAGCAAATATCTCATCGCGCACAGGACACCATTCATAATACCAGCTTAATCTTCCGATCCTCATTGGATCGCTTATGCCTCTTGGGTTGCCTGCTGAGATGACAAATTGGATTTTGGGATCCAGACTTTTGGCTGTTTCAAGCGCAACTTTAAGGAGTGCTGGCCGTGTCTGGACTGGCCCGCTTACATGGACAAAGACGAGCGGTATACTCTTATCAAAGCCCAGCATATTGGTTATTTTGATCAGTTGTTCTTGGTTTATCTGAGGTCTTGGCGAAGCAAATCCGATGTATTCTAGCTTTCGTGATGCTGAGCCTATATCCCATGTATTGTGGGCAGAAAGCGTATAAGGTGGTGGAAGATCCGGCACCAAGACTCTTTCAGCCATTGCCCACATCGAGCCCAAAAATTCACCTACGACATTTTCAAAAATGCGTGGAGCTAAGAGATCATGGAGACGAGGCGAGAGCAATAGCTTTATCTGGTTCAACATCACAATTGAAGGAATCTTGAGCAATCTGGCTGCCATAAGAGGTGACAATCTACTGTCGGAAAGTACGATATCCGGATTGCAACTCAACATATGGCGTGTTTCTTGGCTAACCTGCCTTGAAAAGTTAGCAAACCAGACAGGGACATTCGCTATACTGTCCTTGACAGAAAAGCCTCCTTCCATGCTCCAAGCAAACTCGACTGGTGAAACAGTAGCGCATTTGTAGCCCAGCATCGAAACGTAGCTTGCTGCCTCGCCATATGATGAGAATTGAACATTTATGCCCTCTTGTCTTAGGTGATCGGCCACCATAAGCAAACGGCTTGCATGCCCAAGGCCTACACCGTACGGTGCAAAGTATGCTAATGGTGACAATGGGGTGGAATATCATCGTTGATTATATATTATTGTCATATTCAAAGCCGTATGATCTCCCCCTTCGGTTCGACTTCTTTGAACACTGATGCTTGAAACTTGTATAGTTTTGAGTTAGCGTCGAACCATACGTCTGGGGGCGCGCCTGCTTTATAGCAGATATTTGCGAGGTATTCCTCGACATCCCACTTTAATTCTACTGGCACTTGTGGCAGGAGCAGTCCTGAGCCAAAACGCCAGTGCAGTATTAGACCGTCTCTTCCTATCTGGATCTCTTTTCCATAGTTGGCTGGACTGACTGTGATCTGTTCGGGAGGAGTAAGTACACTTATCTCAAAAATGATATTATCGAGCTCCTGCATGTCCAGAGGAGGAAAGCGAGGATCTTCTATTGCTGCTGCAATTGCTGCCTCCACCACGCCCTGGTACAGAGGTTTTTCTGGAAGCGGAAAGCCAATACAGCCCCGCAAGTATTCCTTCCTGCTTGTAGTTACATAGTTAAGAGTTACAAAAACTCCTGTCTTTTCTTGTGTGTCCCTTTCCGATTTGATTATAACTGATTCTTGCAAGTATTTTTCAACAGCGATTCTGGCCAGACGGACAAGCTGGGCACCTTCAATAAGGGATATCAATCCTGCTCTATTTATTCTAGGCAGACTAAAAAATCAACAGCTTGCTACACGATATTTTGTTCTACTTCTAAATGTAAAAGAGCGCATTCCGAATATGCTGATTTTGTGTGAATTATATCCTGAGATACTCTATATACCTCTCTAGGCATTGTTACAAGAAAAGACAAGACGATATCTAGCACGAAACACGACGATCACTGCGCTGCAATAAAGAAGAATGAAATTGCTCATAAGGAATAATTGGATAACACCGCGTTAATGCATCCAAAAATGAGGACAAAGGATATGTTTATGTGTGACACGTTTATAGCGAAACTATAAAGCTATTACGTTGCATGGCAGTGTATGGTTCTGGAGAGCGTTCTTGATATAAAATGTATATACGCACCTTCATAATGCAACACCATTTTCAATTTACCCTTGGGTCTAGAGATCTGCCCATGTATCAAGGCACATAACACATTTTCAGAGATTGCTACGATCGGAGTTCTATGGGCGATCTGCTAAACCTTGAAGAAAAGTCTCGCTTTAGATGAACTGAAATTTTTCATACCTCGAACGTCTCTTCACTTTATTCCAAAGGTAGCTAATTTTTCAGCACCAATGGACACTATGATAACATCAACAATAAATTAGAGTTTATGGCTTCATTTTGAAGATGCAAATATAGAATGCATGAAGTAGCCGTTCCAGGCGCAAATATTGTGATGGCAATAAGACATATTAACTCTCTGCCCTTAAACTAATCCACACCTCTATGATGAATTGTCCCAACTGCGGCGCACTCATGGTATGGCTTAATGGCTCTGTTCTACATGACCCACCTGTCAAGCAATACCAATGCAGAAATTGCCAGTTATTTGTTGTTAAGTATCAAGACGGCAGTTATGAAGTGATACCTGTTCAGCCAGAGATGCAACAGCAACAGTGATAATGAAAATAAACAAGGTCATCGAGACATGCATCTATTCTTCAGATCTTGAAAGCATGAAAAAGTTTTATGTAGGAATTCTTGGTTTGTATGTTATTCACGAAGAACAAGATAAGCTGATCTTCTTGAAGGCCGGCAAGAGTGTGTTGCTGATATTTGATCCTCTGCGCACTAGTATCAATAATGACAAACTACCCACGCATGGCGCAATGACTCCTCCGTCGAGCATTCACTTTGCCATGGAGATTGAAGACCAAGAATATGAACCGTGCAAGAATCTCCTAATACGAAACGGTATTGCTATAGAAAAAGAGGTCAAATGGAATTGCAATACAAAGTCACTTTATTTTCGGGATCCATCAGGTAACCTTGTTGAATTGATAACGTCTGGCGGATGGCCGGTGGAAAGCTAATATAATATTCTCTCCTTTCATTTCAAACTGATGTATAATAAAACACGTGTCTCTTTGAGGGATGAGCTTGAAGACAGAAACAAGATAATTGTGCTGCCTGGCGTTTTTGACGCGCTTAGCGCCAAAATAGCACAATATGTGGGCTTTGAGGCAATGTTTCAGACAGGGTATGGCTCGTCTGCAGCTCTCCTTGGCATGCCTGACTTTGGATTGCTAAACTCCGGCGAAACAGTTGATAATGCTACGAGGATAATTCGAGCAGTAAGGGTCCCGGTCCTTGTTGATGCTGACACGGGATATGGAAATCCCCTTAACGTTTGGCGGCTTGTTAGAGACCTTGAAAGCCTAGGTGCTGCGGGTATCTTTCTTGAAGATCAAATCTGGCCAAAGAGATGCGGTCATATGGTGGGCAAGGATGTCATACCAAAGGATGAATATATACCTAAGCTCAGGGCAGCCCTAGAAGCGCGACAGAGCAAGGACTTTATCATTGTCGCAAGGACTGACGCCCGTGCGCCAATAGGGCTTGAGGAAGCAATCGAGCGCGGCAAAGCTTATAGAAAGGCTGGCGCTGATGTGATATTTGTCGAAGCGCCCCGTTCAGTTGAAGAATTGAAAAAGGTGGCCGATGAAATAGACGCGCCCTTGGTCGCAAATATGATAGAGGATGGAGTCACTCCAAATCTATCTGCAAGCGAGCTTCTAAAACTTGGCTACCAGATTGCAGTTTTCCCTCTGTCAGCAATCTACAGCGCTACATTCGCGATGAGACAGGTGCTCACAGAGTTAAGAAATACTGGCACAACGAAAGACACTCGCAATATTATGGTTACCTTCAAAGACTTTAATGAGTTTATGAATCTCGATCACTTTGTTGACCTCGAAAGGAGGTACGCTTGATATTTTCATATTAAAGAGCTGTTAGTTAGTCCTTAAGAATTCCATCTCCCAACCTACCATGAAGTCGCCGCTAGCCGGCGTGAGCTCAAGTTTCCATTGTCCTGACAAAACGCAGAAGTGTGGTCCGTTGTTAGTAAGTGGATATATTCAATGCTTGGGTATAATAGCCGTAAGGTCTCAAGTATTTTGAATATTTTTAATTCTAAAAGTTGTTTGCGGATTTCCTTCTGCGTTGATCAAATAGACGTGGTGCCCTTGTTGCTCCAAGAGCGCGGCAAGAGCCAGAGGGTCATTTGAGAAGTGATATATTCTATCATCTCTTAGATACAATTCCATGAAGCCTCTCCACTGCGATTCACCCACAATAATGGCATTTCGCTCAGTATTTTAGTTTATCTGTGCAATTGCCGATAAGAGATTGTTGTTATCTTGTACATCAAGTGAATTAAACTGCATTGTCACAGGGGCAAAGTGTGTGATATAATTTCGCACAGCGCCATATAGGATAAATGGGCTGTCGTATGGCATTAATGCATAGGCCAAGCCTACTGCAGCGAATGCTCCAATTATCGAGAAGGCAACTATCGCAGATAGATTGAATTTGAGCTTGTTGACAACACGCAAGCTGCCATAGCCTCCAAAGATTGAGAGGAAAATACCTGCTATTATTATCCATCTGTCAGCAGCAAGCAAATTATTTTCTAGAAATACTAGCCATGAGAATGATCCTGCAAGAGAAACGAGCAATGGAATCTTAAGCAGTCTGTTTTGCATGTACAAAAAGCCGATTGTTGCAGGCCCAGCGACCAGGCAGTTTACTATAAGAAAAAAGACAAGAAGGTTTTCTCGGCTGTAAAATTCAGGTATTTTAATCTTTGATGTCTCACCTGTGACTGTGTTAGCGTTAGTATAGCCCAGCTGATAACTTGAAACTATTAAGATAGAGAACAGGCTTATGGCAAGAATAGCAACCATGGCTACATCCTTACGTCTAGTCATAATCAAAAAGGCAGCGAGCGAGACACACAACAGTGCTCCTATCATTCTTTCTGCTGCTACAGTGATTGCAGTCAACACCAGCGTTATTGGAAGCACCTTCCAGCCTGTGTCTTTTCTGCCAAGAAGGCAAAAGACAAATAGCATGGCTGCCAGTGCCATGACGTCTTTGTGGATCCCAAAAAGTTCGAAGCACTACCATCCGAAGAACAGTGAAAGTAGCCAGAAAGAGACTTTGGATTATTTGAAGACTAAGCAGAGTCCTTCCGATGTAAAATAACGACACCCCAAATATGCCTGCCATCGCTACGGCTACAGATGTAACTACTGCCTGTGGTGAAAGTCCAACTGAAGCGCTTAAAGAGTAAAGAAAAGTGAGATAAAATGGAAATTGCCTAGATATCGTATCCCACTGTTCCTGAAAATTTACAACCTTTGGAATATAGTAGTTAACAACGTCATACCCTATCGGATGAGGGTAGGCTGCAAGCTCTGGGATGGCCTTGACTGATATATGCATATCACAAAGACTATTATTGTCACCTGCTTTTCGCTTGCAATAAACCTAAATTTGAAAAAGGAAAATGTATCCACAATCAAAATATAACTCGGGAACAAGGCTTTTTTCAGTTATTGTTCATATGTCAGAAAAGAAAGCTTAAAACGGACATGAGCGTTAAGCGAAAGAGAGAAGATCATTCCGCAGATTCTAGTAGGACTACTCAGGTCCAATGGACATTTTGTAAGCCCAAATAAAATTAATCCTGCCGAGGATGGAGCCAGCAAGGCAGAACATATTTTGAGTACAGCCATCGTGAAAAAATTCTTACCGATCTAAGTCGCGCAAGGTGTTTTATGTATAATCGACTCTACTATAAAGCGCCTACAAGGCGGGTCATCTTTTCCAGGCTGATCTCAAACCCAAAACGCTTTTCCTCTCTTTTCATATTCCTATACATGCTCATCATAAGATTAATGTGGCGAACAGTCCTTAACTTGCCATCCATTTTGAGTCTTACGATCTTGTAAACGTCATCATAGTAATCAAAGGTATCAAGCACATTCCTTCGATACTGCTTGACATCAAATTTGCCATTGCTTCTGTCGAGAACATCTAAAAATATATCACAACAGATCAATGATGGAATTATTCCCTCACCCAGCATTGGGAATACACAACCAATCGACTCACCCACACCTATAATGTTGCCATCATAGAATGGCTCCATGCGCTTTGATGGCGCGAGCCTAATGGGCCTGCCTATCTTTTTGACGATGTGGGCTTCAGGGTGCTGCTTGAAAAAAGCTTCAATACCGTGATATTTTTTCTCAATATCTCCGGCTCCCATGTAGCCTCGGCCGTCGTCTAAGGGAAAATACCAGAAATATCCTTTAGCACCTTTGTAACCGATGACGTAAAAATCATCTGCTCCCTTTACATTTTCAAGAAGGTATTCGTACGCAGGTATCAGGAAATCTTGGCCTGACCTAGGCAGAAGTGAGCGATGAAGTCCAGTACAATCAATTATGTAATCGTATTTGTCACGAGCTAATGCTTCTCGAGTAACCTTGATGCCATATTTCACCTTAACATTTTTCAGGAGATCTGTCTCCCAAGCGTACTTGTTATATGTCACAAGGCCTTTGAGATCAAGAAATTCTTCATTGTTATTTGGCAGCTCTATCTTGAGCTGCCGTCCGACATGAAAAATGTAATTGCTAAAGTCGAGCCCAGCTTGGTTAGAGAACCTCTCAAGCATGTTCCTAGAGGCACCCCAAGCGCAGACGGGCCAATGGTTATCTTTTTTGGAGGCCTCAAAGATATCGACTTTGTGGCCTCGCTTTTGGAGCATGTTGCCAAGATAACTTCCGGCGACTCCGGCGCCAGCTATTGCAAAGTCCATCTGAACAGAATTGTTTTGGGTTCACTTATATTTCTTCAGGATTATGCATATACCTGTCTGCTATCCGATAGCGAATGTACTTGTCATCAGGTGAGTACTTCGGTGGATGCGGATCTATTGTTCTAAAATCGCATTTTGGGCATTGGTGTTTGAGCGTATATGTATCACAAGAAGGACACTTCCGTACAAGGTGCTTCATCTCTTATTCTATACCTGCTGAAGAGTATGAGACTTTTTTGAGTCTTGGCGCACAAAATTAAATGTACCATGCTGCTTTTCAATATTTGCCCGTATTTTTTCAACTGTATTATTCATGAATTTTTCGGCCACCTTGAAGTTTTCGGCAGTCACTACGACCCTGTAGCGAGGAGCCCCAATGTACGTTATAGTACTACTTGCACCGCCCTTACTGCCCTCCGCATTCGCAAGTATATTCTTGATAATTTCAATACCATCTGAATTCTTCAATGTTATCTGCATTATGCCACTTATTTCTACAACAGGAACCGGGATTCTTTTACTTGCTTCTTCAATTGCCTTTTTTATCTCAGGCGAGAGGTCAATATTCTGGATGGCATCTAGGCCTTTCCTTGATACAGCTTCGAAAGCATCGTATACGTAATCATACTTTTGGAGCAATCTATCCTCTATTTCTTGAATAGCTTGGTCTGTCAGCTTTAGTTTTGACTTAATAAAATCCAAGAACGTAGTGGCCTTATCATTCTTTTTTACTTCTATAAGTTTGGACTTACGTTCCTCGCCAGAGACCTGCTTTAGCGAAGTATCCACTTCGCCCCTTACCTTGTTAACCCTGATTACTTTTAGAACCGCTTTTTGCTTTGGCCGGATATACCGCTCGATATTTCTGATCCAGCCAGTTGCAATCTCAGAAATATGGAGAAAGCCTGTCATATTATTGTATTCGTCTAGCGTGACATATGCCCCATGACCTGTCACCTGCCCGACAGTGGCAATTACGATCTCTCCGTCCTCAGGAAGCCTCTGAATCTCGTCAGTCGCAGTCATCTTATAATTATGATAGACACGGAGCAGATGGCATACTTTAAGATTATGTTTTAACTTTTTACATTGCATTCACTTTCTGCTTCTAGAATTGGTCGGGGGCAAGATTTTTTACGGACGTTTTATATACATACGGTGCTTACACTTCAATTCTAGAAGCAAATACATGAGGATAAACAGATGTAAGGACGTAAACTTCTTTTGTGATAGTGACGGCCCTATGTTGGTATGACTTTACAAATTGTATTCTGATCATATACTTTTCATCATAGATGTTAATAGTAGCAAAATTCTGTCTCTGCGATAGAATAACTGTTAGAATCTGAAGCCAATAATCTGCTTTCATCTCTTCCTTCAAAACCGATGAACAAGTTTGACCACAAAGTATGAAAGGTTCAATTATATGGTTTAGGTCAGACATAATAATTCCTATTCTCATTTGGTACCGTCTGAATGAAATACCATATAAAGTGCTAAAAGTCAATCCCTTTCTTTGCCTTTATGCCCTTTTGATAAGGGTGTTTGATCTCCTTCATTTCGGTGACCAAGTCTGCTGCAGCGATGACAGATTGAGGAACATAGTTGCCAGTTAATACGAGACTAGTCTTTTCGGGCTTCGCAGCTATGACATCTAAAATGTCCTGTTGCGATATCAGGTTCAGCTTTACAGCGTAATTTACTTCATCCAGTATCATGATATCATATACCCCAGAAGCAACTTTTTGCTTTGCAAGTGCAATTGCCTCCTTTGCGGCGGTCTGGTGGTCTTCTAGTGGATGGTCGTCGTCAATTATGCCAACGAATCCCCTGCCAGCTGCTATCATCTCAAACTCAGGTTCAAGCCTCTTTGAGCTTGTGAGCTCACCATAGTACCACTCACCCTTGATGAATTGGATCATGCCGACCTTGTATCCGTGGCCTATAGCACGCAATACGATGCCGAGCGCGGCAGTGGTCTTGCCCTTACCCTTTCCGGTATAAACAATCACAAGGCCTCTTTCTACCATCTATCAGCAGATAATAAGGATCTGTCAAAGATAAAAATCAACCGAGGTTTTCATCAGATATATGGTTTGTTTTACATTGTGTAAGAAACCGTTGACTAAATTTTTTCTTCTCTGTCCATAAATTGCTTTGTTCATACAGCTCTTGCTGATCTAAAGTACTGTTTGCAGAAGGGGCTATGGCATTTGACAGTCTTTTTTATAGCTATCGTACCTTAAGTCAGGTCCATTCTGGATGATAATAATTGACCTATAGTGGTGAAACATGTCTCTTCGTTACATTATTTGTCCAATGGTAAAAGATGTAAGAGGAAAATTGAGCTAACCCAATACTAAAAACTAAAATTAAAATCTAATTAACCACTCCTTAATGCACGTATCACGGATAATCATTGCAGGAGTTACAAGCGGAGTTGGTAAGACTACAGTTGCAGTAGGGGTCATGCATGGACTCCGCAAAAGAGGCTTGCGAGTACAACCCTTCAAGGTTGGTCCAGACTTTATTGACCCCTCTTATCATGCTCTCGTAACAAACAGGAATTCGCGTAATCTTGACGTATGGATGATGGGCAGGCAGGGAGTA
>JALZEV010000073.1 GCA_030861865.1 Thermoproteota archaeon
AGTTATAGACAAGCGAGTCTTTATTGTTGAAAACTATCCGAAAAAGATTGAAAGGCTGCCGCAGAACCTGCCTGAAGTATTGCACAGGGCACGAGATATTGTGTTCAGCGACAAAACTGAACACAATGTAGCCATGTCAAAGGTAATAACACGTTACCTTCAATACATTGACGAGTTATATCAGATAGTAGAAAAGCATGCGGATCACAAAAAACTAGATAAAGAACAACTTAAAAGAATTCGGCACAAATACAAGAAATACAAGGAAGAGCGTGGAGCCGAGATAAAGAATATAGTCTACATTACAAGGGAAGAGCGGTTTCCTTATCTATACGAGAATACAGATTTTACACAGGCAGGGATAAAAAACCTCATAAAAGAAGGTGAATCAAAGACAAAACAGGCGTTGCAAAAGATAGGTCTCTAGACGTAAAGCCCTTTGTAGTCTATTTGTACTTTAAATGACTGATAGCCTGCCGCCTTGATATGTGATGCTATTTTATTACTCTCCTGCTTGCTTGCTGCAAGAGCAATAACTGCACCTCCTCCGCCCGCTCCTGTCATCTTAGCTCCAATGGCACCGGCTTTGCTACATATATCTATTATATCGCGTACCTTATGGTGCGATATACCGATCTGCTGAAGTATGATTTGGTTTTCGTTCATAAGCTCACCTATTTTGTCACATTTACCTGATTCTATGGCAGTACATGCTTGCAAGCAAATATCAGTAGCCTGTTTTGAAAGGCTTTCAAAGAGTGTTCTGTTTGTCTCTTTGAACTTCTTGACACCTGCCACAAGGTCTGAAGTAGAATGCTTGATTCCAGTGTTGGCAACGACAAGGGAAAGCGATTCCTTGGTCTCTATGTTCTTGAAGCTTTTTGATTTGCTGTAGTACTGAATCAGCCCACCAAAGGTACTGACATAGCAATCTGCACCGGAAGTTCTCTTGTGAATCAGCCTCTCTGATTCGATCGCAAGCTTGCATACTTTCTCTCTGCTGGGGGTTTTTTGGAAAAGCGAGTCTACAGCAGCCACCGTTGCAACACAGGATGCAGCAGAGGATCCTAGGCCTATGCCAGTAGGGACTCTTGAAGAAATGCCAATCTCTATTCCTATATTCTTCTTATTTCTCATTAATAGAACCTGCCTGATAGCACCGTACAGGGGATCCAAAACCGCCTTTGCTTTGCTTCCACCCTCAACTGCATTAAACTTTCCATTATTACGGTATTCGCCAGCAACTCCAATGTCTGATCTAATAACGATCTTGTTTTCATCATGTATTATAGTGTGGGCCTCAACAGATATGCGCTTGTTTATAGCCGCAAGTATAGCAGGGCTTCCATATACTACGAAGTGCTCGCCAAATAGGATTACCTTAGCAGGTGCAGATGCCTTTCCATGGCTCATATGAACACTATGGAAGAATATCCTACTACCGCACTTATGTCTCCGGTAACATCTCCGCTTGTTGCATACTTTAGCAGTTCCCCTCTTGTAGCACCAAGATTCTTAGCGGCTACCATCATTGTTGCAATCGCCCCATAGCCACACGCAGAAATATTCAGCCTCTCAAGGATAGTGTAAAACCTATTAACGTCAAGTGCAAGTATTGCCTTTATCAGCTCTCCATCCTTCCTATGCGCTTCACTGTTTGGTTCATAGTGTGTAAAGTCTGATGATGCTAATAGCAGAGTGGAATCAAGGGCATCCATTTCGGTAATCGTCTGTGATATTGCACTCCCAAGATCAAGAGCTATATCTCTATTCTGAGCGACTAGTACAATTGGCACAATTTTGAAATCTTGCTTGATGTATTGCAAGAAGGGCAGCTGAACCTCCAAACAATGGTCTCTACTGTGGGCATAATCGTCAAAGTCTAAAGTGGCTGATCTTTTTCCTATTTGCTCAGCCATCCGGGAATTGACTTGTACGACTCCAAGCGGCGTCTCCCATGTACCATCTTTCATGGCAGCCACCCAAGAGCCTACGCCATAGTGATTTGGGCCTGCCATTATGACATTCTGAAAACCTGCTGATGATATTTTGTAAAAGCCATTTGCAGCAACCGCGCCAGAGTAGACATAGCCTGCATGAGGTGATACAATGCCGTAGATCTTGTGCTGCTTATTGATAGAGGGAGCAGCAGTAGAAGTCACAGTCATGCCGGGACCAAAGCGCTGGTTGCGAAAAGATTGGTCAATGAGCGCCCTTAGCTCCCTAGCATTGTCTGGATAAAACATGCCTGCGACAGCAGGCGCTCTTATTGTCAAGATATATTCCTCTCCTCTAGTAGATTAGATTCGGAACAAGTAGTAATATAATTGATAGTTTCTAGCAAAAACATACACTCTTCTACTATAAC
>JALZEV010000084.1 GCA_030861865.1 Thermoproteota archaeon
TTGTTAGCACCTAATTTCTGGAGCAGTATACGAGTAGGCAGTGCATTCCCCTTTTGCTTGACCAGAATAGACAGCACTCGGAGCATTGCTCTGTGCTTGACCAAAAGCCGTAATGTTTCCTTATCTACTTGCAATAGCATCGATATATTCCTATTTAATAGGAATATATAAAAGTTATATTAATATATTTTGAGTCACATGAGCCAGCTGACGTTAGAAGATTCTTGCCGCAGTCATCATAAGTATTCTTGCTAGCTTCACTTTGCTGCCACTCTCGGCGCCATTGATGTTGTCATTCTCTCATAATTCTTAGATAAGATTTTCATTTACTGGAGAAAAGGTGCAAGATTCGCATGATTTCGAGTTTTATATCTTTGAATAATTTACAGGCCAGTTATTGTTATATTGCCTTGCGATGTAGAGAGACGATATGCTTTTGCCCACGCATTGCTCAGCCAAGGTTGAAGGAGACGAATGCCAGCTGGCTCCCTCATATCTCATCTCAGTAAAATCGCATGAGGACGAATACATGCTTGCAGTGGTATGTAATGACCACAAAAGTGCCCTTGAAGCGCGGCTAGTTGCAATGCAAGAGGCGAACAAGATACCGCAGGGGAGTATACACTTTCAGCCCGTCAAGACGGTGGTCACTGACTGCGTAACCGGTATCGATGCGGATTATATCGAGCTCAATGACAAGACACAAGAGTAGTATCTAAGCTTTAGCTAGAACTCTTTTTTTGTGTAGTGATCATTGCCCTCATTGTTGTCGTCGTTATGATCATCGTTTCCTTCTTTATCTTCATCATTATCATTTTTCAGCGCCCAAGGAAACCACCTTCCAATTACTCTAGCCCAATCTATTCTTAGAGAGAAGTATACAACGACTGCAAGCACTATAGCGCTCACTATTGCCGCTACGATTAATGATGTCGTGCCTGTCGTACCTGATGATAATATCTCTTCGACGAAAGGTCTCCCAAGAAAGATCGAGCCCCAGACAATCGATTCATTCATCAAGAATTTGCCAGCAAATGTAGCTGTTGCAAATTTCCATGGGTTGTACTTGGCAAGGCCAAGCGGAATATAGACTATATCGTCAGGTATTGGAGTAAGAGCCGCTATAAATGCTCCAAACCAACCGTACCTGCTTACTAGGTTTTGTAGTGGACGCATTCTCTTCTTTGTCTTGTCGCTCAGAATTTTGCGACCATAATAGCTAATAAAAAAGATTATCGTCTTTGCTCCCACTTTGCCAAGCGCACTGATAATGGCGATTATATGCGGATTGAAATTGATATTAAATGAAGCGGTTATTAAGACCGGAAAATAAGGAATGGGAATAAATGGAATTAAGCTAGACACAAAGCTGATGAGGAGGATGCCTATGTATCCTAGTTCAGTTCCAAATGGAAACAGATCTTCAAGTGTTACCAATTAGTATGCCCTTGCATATATCGCTGCCTTTTTGCTTTTCCGACCGCAGTAAATGCAGGTGGCCGGTTTATCGTTCTGGTTAAATGGTATCACCCGGATGTCTGCTCCTGTCTCTTCCTTTATCCTAGATTCGCACTGTTCTTGGCCACACCAGCCTGCAAGAAGAAACCCGCCCTTGCCTTGGATTATCGACTTAAAGCTCTCAAAATCGGCAGGTGTGAAGGTGTTCTCGCTGAGAAATTCGGTTGCCTTTGCAAGCAGATTCTCCTGTACCTGCGCTAAAAGCGAGGTTGTGATACTTACAAGTTTCTCTCGCTCAGCAGGCCTTTTTTCCTTTGTATCGCGCCTGACAAATTCAATCTGCCCCTCTTCGATATCCCTTGGTCCAATGTTGATGCGCAGAGGGACTCCCTTCATCTCCCATTCGTTAAACTTCCAACCAGAAGTGTATTCATCTCGGTCATCCATGTATGCTCTTATACCATCGCGCTTTAATTCAAATTCTAATTCCCTTGCCTTTTCCTTGACCATCTTGGCGTTCTTGTCCTTGTGTATAGGCACTATTACTACTTGTATTGGTGCGACCTGTGGCGGCAGAATTAGACCCCTGTCGTCACCGTGAACCATTATCATCCCACCTATTAGACGCCAGGAAATTCCCCATGAGGTCTGCCATGCAAAATGCTCCTGGGTATCCTTGCCAAGGTATTTTATCCCAAACGGCTTTGAAAAGTTCTGACTGAGATGATGTGAAGTCCCCATCTGGAGCGCCTTACCTTCGACAGGCATCAACGCTTCAAGGGTCGTGGTGTACTTTGCGCCTACGAACTTCTCGCTGTCGGTCTTGTATCCTGCTATTACTGGTACAGCAAGGTAGTTCTCTATCAAATCCTTGTAAATATCCAGTATCCTCATAACTTCCTGCTCTGCTTCTTCTTCGGTGGCATGTACGGTGTGGCCCTCCTGCCACAAAAATTCTGAAGTCCTAATCAAGGGTTTCGTCGACTTGATCTCGGCTCGAAGGGCAGAGTTCCAAAAGTTGACCTTAAGTGGCAAATCCCGGTAGCTTGTTATCCACTTTGCAAATATCGAATACGCAAGCGTTTCAGATGTCGGCCGGAGTGCGAGCTTTTCATCAAGCTCTTTATCGCCTGCTTTGGTAACCCAGAACACTTCCGGCGTAAAACCTGCAAAGTGAACCTGTTCTTTTGCCAGCAGGCTTTCAGGTATTAGCACAGGGAGGAAGCCATTTTGGTGGCCGGTCTCTTTGAATCGCTTATCAAGAATATCCCTTATCGATTCCCAAATTGCATAACCGTAAGGGCGAAGTACAATAAATCCTTTCACAGGAGCATAGTCAGCAAGCGTTGTCTTGAGAACGACTTGACTGTACCACTCGCTAAAGTTTACATTTTTCTTGACTGTTACCCCAACTGATTCTTTCTGAGAATCCACGTTGACATTGGCAAAACGACTAGGATTTATGAAGTTATTGTAAGTGATGTCTCTACAGGGTTGCTTCCAAAAATAGCGCTCTCTTTGTGTTATGGCAGCTTGCCATTATGACGCTCTTATTGTAGAGATAGAACTGGCTAAGTTCTAAGTTGGCTGTCCCAATCCTGGCGATCCATTCATCGAAAGAAAATACTATCTTTTTCACTATTAAGCGGGTTTTTCTTTGAAAGAGCTCTGCTGTATATCTTCCAACTGGATGAGAAACAGCAACTTCTTATTGTGCTGAAATCCATGTAAGCCCTGGATTATCAGTTATCAACAAAATACCTATAGCTTCATGTGAATTGAAATAAACTCAGCTTATGCCTCGGCAGGCCTGAATTATTTCAAATCATAATAGCAGATCCATATATCAACGGAGGATCCTTTCAATATTTGTCTCTCTTTTTCTGTACCCTTAATAGATTTGCGAAGCTATTATTAGCGACTGAAAAGTATGTCGGTCATATCGTAACGAGATATCTGTGGCTACAGAGGGTCACCTTTACAGTAAACCCTGCCCACAGGTCTACTGAAGAAGTTTTTGCAGACATAGCATTGCAGAAAGCCAATCTCCCTGTTCAATACAGGGCAGTCAACTGCCTCTAGCTTCATACGCTTAAGCATCTTTGGACTTACACCCTTTATCTTCAGCTTACCCTTCTCATCCATCATGCCAGAGCTCTGGAGTTCGGCCCTAGCTTGATCTGTAATCTTTACTGATTTTTCCACCTGCTTGATTGGAACAACATACTTGACGCCTTCTGGGGGAGCCTCGCTCATCATCACTATCAAAAGCGTTAAGCGCAGGGCCAATATATGACCCTTTGCCAGGATTAAGTTAAGCAAAATCGCTAATCTTTGTCTGGTCCTTGAAACTCTTCCAAACCCGACTTTTTTGTACTATTTCGTTCTTTGACAGTGACATGTAACAACAGGCAAATGACATTGCATGGTCAAATCGTTCAAACTTTTGTGGAGGATTTTTCAGAGCTTCACGTACGCCTTCTCTTATCTGCCATACGCCAAGTGGAATTACATAATCAGGGTGTATTTCCCGGAGAACAATAGCCCCAGCCTTTTTGTGTCGACGAGCAAGATGCTCTGCTACCGCAAGGCGTGCTGCAAAATATGCTCCAGCTATTGTCGGGTTGTGGTTAAGTCTCCTTTCATCTTCATTATCGGTCCCTGTGGTCACTTGGCCTCGACTTGTGATCCAGGACTCGATCATTTCAAAAATCCACCTTTCATTAGGTATCAATATGATCGAGTAGTAGTTAGCAAGATGCGAGTATCGACTTACTTCAAAAAGATCAATTGTAGGATTCATTGCAATCTCCTTTACAAGCATGCTTGAAATAATATCATCAGTTGCAGAAATGCTCCACCGAGTAGGCACAAGTTTGCGTTTCTTCTTTACTCCAAGCATCCCCATGCTGAGGACTCGTTGGATGATACTGACTTCTACGCTGCGCTTGTACAACTCCACCATAGCCTCTGCTGCTCTCAAATCTGTATCATAATATACTGTTTCAATGCGCTGGTCGGCGGAAAGTGATGAAGTCTTAAAACCTCTCAGAGGTGCAGCTGGTCCAAAAGGTGTGGCTTCGTGAGCAAGTCTAAGCTCTTCTTGTATGTGGACATCTACTATGGGCCTTTTTTCAAATGTGGCTTCGGTTTCGACAGGGCTCTCCGACATAGCGAGCTCTTGCATGTTCTCAACATATCTGTTATGAGTGTCATGTATATTCACGTTCATGGTACCAAGCACAAGTGACAGACGGTAGTTCGCTATTTCTTCAATGCTTTTACCTGTCCATAGCTCTGTTCTGTCCAAGATAGTGGTATCACCGTACAATGGAGGTATCATCGGTCCTACCCTGATCTTTGGATAGCCATAACGGCCCACAAACATCGAAGGTGGGCTAGAACCATCTATTGTGCCAAGCGAAAGATTCGCAGAATTCGCCTTTATAAATTGTATCCAGTTCTCCTCAAGCTTTTTCTTTATCTCTGCTGGAGATGACAAATACCATCCCAATGGCATTTGGCACGGCATTTATAGCATATATATATACATCCTCTTCAAACTTAAATTCAGTTTTCTCTATATTCTTTCACTAGCTACTCCATAAGCAGAGCGACAAAATCGCTATGCCAAACGGTTTGATAACAAGCAGCTGGTATTTCCAACCGAATACGTTGAATTGTTATTGTTGGATACATGATCTGGTGTCTTTCAAGTCACCAATTACAGTCATATCTTAATTATCGCTTGAGGAAAGCAAAGGCTATTCGTCAAGAGATTTTCGGCTACATGGTTGGATCAGATTTATAAAATGATCTAAATGCATTTGTCGACCGGTTGAATTAGCATTTGTGAGAAGTTCCTTTAGAACTATATATGCATCACCTCAACGTTATAGAAGAATAATTCTGTCCAAATAGAATTTTGTCTCAATTTCCAAGAATTGCTTTAATTGATCTAAGCGAATTTTATGAACCTAGTAAATACGGGCAATAGTTTATAACATTAATGATTTTGCTATTGCAATATAGTAGAGATTCCCAGATGGACCCGCTAGACAAGACCATTCTTGCTAACCTATATTCTAGCATGTTAGATCCTTCAATTCCACCATATGTCAGGCTAAAGGCGCGGCTGCCCATAAGCGAAGAATTCTACAATTCCATGGTAAACCGTCTTGTCAAAATTGGCTTGGTAGAAGAATCTGACCCGACCAAGCTTACATTCATTGGCCGTGATGCACTAAAGGTCGTTCTCGTAGGAGGGGTTTTTGATCTCATCCACCCTGGTCACATTCATACACTCAAGGCTGCAAAAGCAGAGGGTGATGTGCTTGTCGTAGTGGTGGCAAGGCAATCGACCGCTCAAAAGATAAAGAAATATCGAAAGATCTACCATGACGAAAAGCTTCGCAGAGACCTAGTGACCTCGCTTAATTTTGTAGATTTAGCACTAATTGGCAAAGAGGGCACACTTTACGACACAGTCGAATATGTCAGGCCAAACGTGATAGCACTTGGCTATGACCAGGCGCACAGTGAAAAAGACATTGCCGAGAACTGCAAGAAACGCAACCTAAATGTCCAGGTTATAAGGCTGTCAACTCCGGTACCCGGATCAAAGAGTTCAAAAATAAAGGAAGAGCTGGGCGATTCAATCTACGGCATCTAAGCAAGCCGCACCTGGACCTTTATTCTGTCACCATTTTTGATGCCTGATACCTGCTTGATTGATATCGGCGCTATCACCTCAAGCATGCTATCATCATAGTGCGTGCGTTCAAGAACAAGTACAGCAGCATTATCTATTGCTCCGTCATTTATGGTTGCGCGATAGCACTTGACCCAGCCGTAAGTACGTGTGCCATCGCTAAAGCCATTGATGAATATGGACGGATGCTTCCCAAGTTCAAGCCGGCCATTCATGTATATCTGATCAGTTAGTCGGACATTTAGGGTCCCAGGGTACGGCTCGTATCCTAATTTTTCTCTAAATTGTCTCCTATAGCCCTCTAACGACATATAGTATGCCCCCTCCCCCATACCCGAAATGACATTGCCCTCGAAATCCATTGTCTCAGGTGCAGATTCAAGGGCAGCTCTTAACGACAAATAGAGACTTTGTATCTCAGAATAGCCTTTGTCTGTGACTTTGACTGCATATTTTTGCCCTTTTTTCAGACGCTCAATGTAGCCGGAGGTTTCCAAGTCTAGCAGATGCTTCGAGGCTGCCTGTTGCGACCTGCCGATACCCTTACCAAGTAGTGTGGTAGTTACCTCTACAAAATTGTGGCGGGCTCCCTTTGAAAGGAGCTCGATCAACGTCAATATGTGTTGTAGCTTGATTTCAGGCATTTATGCTTACTAGTTATTTATGCCAACGTCATCAAATGTCCTGATTCGGATATCTGCTGGCTTTTTCAAGTCCGTCATCCGATGTCCTACAATGTACTCGATCCCGGCCTTATTGGCTGCATCGACCAGCCTCTGGGTAACAATACCGTCTATTACTAGCAGCTTACCTCCCTCTGCGCTATTGAGCCTCTTGATGACTTCCGAAACTGGTACCTTAAGCAGAGTATTCATAGAGCCGTCTAGCACGACAGCCTCAAGTGTTTCATTTATTTGAGGATAAACATCGCGGATTGCAGAGAGTATCTCTGCACTGTCCTCAACCATCGCCTCTTTAGATGGTTGGGCCGACTGTAGTGCTTCTTGCTGTCGCGTATGTGGAGCGCGGTAATCCTCTTGTGGCTCCCTTTCTCTCCTATAATTCCTCCTCTCGTAATGGTGCTGCTGTTGTTGATGATGGGAAGGTTGGTGGGGAGGATATATCGGTTGTTGAATAGATGGTACTTCAGGCGAGAACGCGTCCTTCAAGATTTCAGATATCTCAAGGGGAGTGCAATCCTCCACCTCTTTACCCGGCGGAGCCCTAAGCACCTTATCTATCTTGACGACTCCGTGCAGCTCCTTCAGTATGAGGTCCCCTGCCCGATCGCCATCAAGAAATGCCACTACACGCTTGCCTTCTGTAAGTTTTGTCACAGATTCGTCGATCCTTGCACCTTCTATTGCAATGGCATTGTCAAAACCTGCGCGCAGAAGATTGACGACGTCTGCTCTTCCTTCCACAAGTATTATCCAAGCAGAGTCAAAGACTCCAGTACCACAGGCCAACTGTGCTTTTCCAAAGCTGGTGAGCTTACCAGGCTTGCTTGCATCATAAACATTCTTGAGCATCTCGTCTCCCTCGCTTATAGTTCTGGTAGCCCAGTCTTGCACTATCTTCTTAGCACGATCTACTATGACCTTCTTCTTTATTGCTCGAATGTCATCAATTCCAACCAGACCGAACTTAGCCGGAAAAGGCCCCACTTTGTCAATGCTCTCTATGGCTGCCGCAATAAGCGCGGCAGTAGAAATGTCTGTACTCATAGGTATCAGGGCATCACCTCTAGTCATGTTGCCCCTAGTTTCAACGTTTACTTCAATTCTTCCAACCTTAGATACTTTTTGTAATTCATTGAGGTTCATTTCCGGTCCGAGGAGGCCCTCTGTCTGTCCAAAAATAGCACCAATAATATCGGCTTTCTCAACCAAACCATCAACTTCAAATTTTAACTTAACGTGATATTTTACTATACCTGTGGTGGGCAATTTCTTTCACAACCTCGCAGTTTGCTGGTATTATAGCTTTCACTTTTCTTTGCTTGAATATAAGTGCTTTGTAAAGCTTCAGAAATCATGTATAAAAGTAAAGGTCCTTACGGCTTCCCGTGATGCCTGACATGCGAGGTGCATATATGACAAGATCCTCCACATGCCTTACTTTGCCATTTGTTATCCTTGCAAGCGCCCTCTTATATGACAGGCTCACGTTATGGCTGCTCAACTGGAGCTGAGACACTAGTCGGCTTGTGAGGTACTTACCCGTTCTGTCCATATCTAAAAGCAGAATTATTTTTTTGCTTATGCTATCATGGCAGTCTACAAAGTCTGCAATCCCCTTAAAATGATGGAAGACTGCAAGGTTGCCAGTAAAACCTACCCTGGAGAGGGCCTCGGCATCACGTCTACCCTCGACAACGATGACAGAACCTTTCTCCGATTCTTCATTGAGCATGCATATAAAACTGCGCAGCCGTTCAACGGTTTCATAGTCGTCGATTCTATATTGGTAGCCCACGGCCCATCTATCTGTAGCGCCTATTAGATTTAATATTTTTCCTTATGGCATAAATACAAATAAGCACGCATGCTAAGTATTGCCCACGATACTTTCAGTACAGAACATTCGGTGCGAGACGCTTGGCTTACTTGAGCAGATGTTCGTGCATGATGGCTATCGCGTCGAAAAGGTGAATGCACAGAATGACTCCTTGCCTACCAGCCCATTGGAATATGACACTATAGTAATCCTCGGAGGCCCGATGTCAGTCTATGATGATTTACCCTACTTGAAAAAAGAGCAAGAGCTCATCAGGAATGCAATGAATAATGATACACCAGTATTGGGCATCTGCCTAGGTTCGCAGCTCATTGCGCAGGCTGCAGGAGGGCACGTCTACAAGGGCAAGAAGAAAGAGATAGGATGGTGCGATGTGTATCTGACACCGGCTAGCAGCAATGATATCTTTAGAGGACTCACGGATAAGACGATCAGGATATTCCAGTGGCACGGCGATACATATGATCTGCCAGCAAACGCGAAGATCCTAGCATATTCCGATCTATACCCGCAGGCCTTTAGGATTGGATCTGCAGTTGGAATCCAGTTTCACTTTGAAGTTGATGAACCCCTAATACAAACGTGGATGAAGGAGTATAGTGCTGAGTTAATCGCTGAAAAGATCAGGCCGGAGAGCATACTGCCGGCACCTTGCGAGTTACAAGAGCTAGCGGTTCGGTGCAGACACATATACAATAATTTTTCAAAGGTTTTGCAGAAATGAATAAAAATAATACATCTCACGCATTAGGTAACTATATAAAAGCTAAACAGGTTTTTTTCCTCAATAAAAATGACCAATCATAATGTTCAGAAGCTCTTTGATGACATTTATTCGAACAAGGAAAAAGTAATCACCGAAGAGCTCGCCAAACAAGTTTTGAGCGAATACGACGTCATGGTACCGAAATACGCGCTGGTCAAGAGCGCCGAGGAGGCAGAAATAGAGGCAGGGAAAATAGGCTTTCCCCTGGTTGCGAAGATTGTTTCGCCGGAGATCTTGCACAAGACGGATGTTCGAGGTGTTAAGGTCGGCCTTCAGAACTCTGCTGATGTAAAGGAAACATTTAACGACATGTACGGTAGGCTGAGCAAACAATACAATGTAAAAGGTGTGCTGCTCGAGAAAATGGCAGCGGCTGGTGGGGTAGAGCTCATTGTTGGTCTTCAGAATGACCCGCAGTTTGGTCCTGTCATCATGGCCGGCATCGGTGGCATCTACACTGAAGTCTTCAAAGACGTTTCATTCAGAGTTTTGCCACTAACAAAGGAAGATGCAATCAGCATGATAGATGACCTAAAGGGCAATAAGATACTCAAGGGCTTCCGCGGGATGCCGCCTGTCAACTTGAATATGCTTGCCGAGGCTCTGGTCAATATAGGCAAATTTGGTACGGAAATGGCGCCATACTATGAAAGCATAGACTTCAACCCTATCATATTTTATGAAAATGAGTATGTCGTAGTTGATGCGAAGATCCTACTACGGGAAAAGCCAGACCTAGAAGTCATCTCAAAGGCCCAGCCGGAATCCCAATATCTGGATTTGTTCTTCAATGCTAAGTCGGTAGCGCTAATCGGTGCTTCACCTGAGCCTGGCAAGGTAGGCAACTCTGTTTTGGAAAGCTTGGCAAAGCATGAATACCTGGGCAAGGTCTATCCGGTGAACGCAAAAGGCTATTCTGAGATTATGGGTCTCAAGGCGTATAAGAGCCTTGACGAGATCCCTGACAGAGTAGATGTTGTAGTCGTTACAGTCGATTTGAAGTTTGTGCCGGATCTGCTAAGGTCGGCGGCCAAGAAAGGTATCCATAACTTTGTGATCATTTCCGGTGGGGGCAAAGAACTTGGAGGGGAGCGGGCAACTATTGAGGGCCAGATCCGAGAGCTGTCAAAGCAGCTTCAAATCAGGATCATCGGTCCCAATTGCATAGGCATGTTCAATGGTGAGAACCGCCTTGATTGTGCGTTCCAAGGCCATGCAAGAATGATACGTCCAAGAAAGGGCGATGTCGCTTTCCTGTCGCAGAGTGGAACTGTGGGCATCGCCTTCATGGAGAGCTCCGACACATTTGGCATGAGCAAGATGATATCGTATGGCAATAGATCGGATGTGGACGAGGCCGACATGATCTGGTACCTCTCCGAAGACCCACAGACCAGAGTCATTGGGCTCTATGTTGAAGGCTTGGGCGATGGCAGGAAATTCATGAATACTGCAAAGAGAGTAATTAAGGAGCGAGGCAAACCTGTGATTGTATTCAAAAATGGCAGGTCTGCAAGAGGGGCCAAACAGGCTGCTTCTCACACAGGATCACTTGGCGGCTCTTATGCAGTAGTAAAGGGCGCACTTGATCAGGCTGGTATTATATCAGTCGATAGCTATGAAGAGCTGACGGCTGCACTCAAGGCGCTTACGTGGCAACCGGTGCCAAACGGAGGTAGAGTAGCAATGGTGACTAATGGGGCAGGCCCAATAATTGCTGCAATTGACCATTTTGAAAGGCTTAGTCTGCAAGTGGCCGAATTGAGTGAAGAGACTAAAAAATCACTCAAGGATCATTATCCACCAACGTACGTCATAGGTAACCCTTGCGATATCACCGGTTCTGCAAATGCTGGCGACTATCAGTTTGCAATACAGTCATTCATGGACGATCCCAACATTGACATCATCATGCCTTGGTTTGTCTTCCAAGATGATCCGCTTGAAGAATCGATTGTAAATGTTCTAGCCTCCTTCCAGAAACAAAAGAAGAAGCCAATACTCGTAGGCGCCATGGGAGGACCGTTTACGGAAAAGATCTCAGATCAGATTGAGGGTACAAATGTTCCAGTGTACCACTCAGTCATTGAATGGGTGATTGCGGCTAGTGCTCTTGCCAAGTGGACAAGGGTAAGAGGCTAGGCAAAGTAAGCTGCTATTTTTTTGATTTTTAAGATATTGCTACTTAATGGTTGAGTGAAAATTTTAGAGCTAATTCTTTGGCAAACATCCATCCTTTATTGCCTTTAACATCATATATATACATCCATACGCGGATCTTCTAATTTTTCTTGCAACACGTGCAGAAGTTGGCGCGCAAAATCACACTCCTCTGTATTGCCTTCAAAAATTTTAGCCGCCAGTTCTTTAAGGAAAAATTTCATACAGTATATTGTGCGGTAGATGCGGACATTCACAATGTTGAAAAGATGGTTGGTAGCCATCCTAGACCCAAATCAATATAATCCCATGTTGCAGATCGATCATCTGTTCACATTCAAATCAATCTCCGATAAACTACACCGCATGAGAAATATCTGTCTTGCTATGTTAACTATGAAATTCAAGCTGATGATCAAATGATATTGAAAGGCATAAAGCATGTGGGTCCTTGAAATAATTTAGTTGAAGATCAAACACGGCAAGATTATGGTTGTCAGAAGTATCCACAGTATTTTTACATCACTAGCTGAGCGCAGTCATGATGATGATTATGATGATTTAAATTAGATGCAACTGCATCATCACTGTTGCATAAGTCGACAGTTGAGATAAGGAAGGCCTTTGGTGTTTTGTTCCTAGCAGTGTCGATAGCAGTCGTGGTTGCTTCTTTTCTTAGTGAAATTGCTAATATCATAACCAGCTTTCCATTTTATTACTATGCAATAATTTGGCTTGTCAGCTTTGGCGCGGTGTTTGGGGCAAGTTCCGCGAGCTTGCGCAAAGCAGTACCTGCAATCCTTGGCAGAATGAGGACAAGCACTAAGTGGTCTATAGGCGCAAAGGCACTTAATGGAATTTCCTGGGCAGGACCTTTTGCTGCAATAGCTGTTTTTCCCTCATTATACCAATACCTTATTCTGGCTGGCATTGGTCTTGGCAACTTGTCGACGTATTTGATGATCAAGAAATATAGCGGTGCTGATAACCCCGAGCAACTAATAGTCGCTATGATTTCCCTTGTCGCAATACCAGCAGCTGTAATAATCGACAGCATGTTTTTTGCAACACTACAAGACATTGCAGTAATGCTGTCAAGAATCTTCATCGGAATCGCCTATGCTGCTGGAGGTATGTTTGCATTACTAATAAAAGCGGGCCCGGTGGGCTTCGATCCCACGACTTCCGGCTCTCTTCAATAGAATTTAGAAGGCAGGCGCTCTATCCATGCTGAGCTACGGGCCCCTCCTCCGCTCTAGTCCCTCTTGTTAATTTAATGATTACGGGTTACAAAGATGTTTATGTTTGTGTCAAGCCAGTTTGAGAAATCTTTTTGTCAATAGCATCACTGCATCAAAAGATTTCATCTATTCTTTTTCTCATAATATATATCTGTCAAAACAGAGATATGCAGTGTAAGCGGTTGTATACATGTGCAGCTTGGCTTTATCAGTAAGGGTAGTAGCACAAATAAATTGAAATCTAATATAAGATTCACATTAAAACAATACTTTTAGTATAAATTCTACACCAAGAAACTATAATAGCCAGTCGACGAATTCTAGATGTTGTGTGAATAATATTGGTTGAAAATGATAATGCTGAGAATGTACAAGAATTTATGCAAGAACAAGTCAACAAAGTGTTTGAATTGTGGAGCAGTAATTTGAAACTGCCTACAATTGGTCCTACGTACGCATTTTCAAAGGATTTTAGTTCATTTGCTAACGATTTTGTCACCCTTGGTAAGGCCATGATTGAACTCAAAAGCAATATGGACAGCTACTTGTCGCTTATGAGCGCAGCCTACACAAGGGCAATGAGAAACACAGTTGAGCAATCTCCCATGCATCTAGCAACAAGAGAAGATTTTGAGAATTACCGACGTACCGCTATTGAAGCTTTTGAAGACACTTTCACTGATCTCTTTACATCCTCGGAATTTTCTGAGGTCTATGGCAAGCTATTTGGCAGTCAGTTGAATGTATCAAGGGCTCTGCAGAGTATAGTAGAGAAGAACTTCAAGATGCTCAACCTCCCGACAAGAAGCGAGGTTGATGATATACTAAAGGATATTGTTGAACTGAAGAGAACTGTGCGGGATATGAAGGGGAGCGTTGAGGCAAGAAATGACCAAGCAAGATTTGCAACCTGACCAGAAGAAGAAGGAGCGAGAAGACGTCCAACCGCCGCAAAGCGAGCCGGAGGAGCAGATAAAAAGAGAGCCTACACTTGCTGAGGAAATCCTGGAAGCGTACCACAAGCTGGAAAAGGCAAGGGACATCCTCTCCACTGCTGGTAACATTGGAGTTGGCGAGACTCCCAGCGAAGTCCTCGTTGAAAATAGAGCCTACAGACTGTTGCACTATCAGCAGATGGTCAGCAAGACTGCGAGGACTCCAATACTTATTGTTTATGCGCTCATCAACAGGTCGTATGTGCTTGATCTCCAGCCTGACAAGAGCTGGATTCGCAGCCTGCTAAGTCAGGGTTTTGACGTCTATCTTATTGACTGGAAAACACCCACTGCTGCAGATAAGTACGTTTCGTTTGATGACTATGTCAATTGCTACATCGATGACTGTGTTGAGGCTGTGCTCAAAAAGAATAAGGTAGAAGAGCTGACGCTTCATGGATACTGCATGGGCGGAACCATGTCGACGATGTATACTGCACTGCACCAAGATAAGGTAAGGAATCTTGCGGTAATTGCACCTGTGATAGACGGTCAGAAGGATTTCACAGTTATTGCAAACCTTGCAAAGAACATGGATGTTGACAAGATGCTGCAGGTCATCGGAAATTTGCAATCTGAGCAATTATATGCATTATATTTGACACTGAAGCCATTCAAGCAGGGTATCAACAAATACTTCAATCTTCTTCAGAATGTCAATAACGAGCAATTTGTCGGCAACTTTTTGCGCCTTGAAAAATGGTTGTATGATACGCCTCCAATAGCAGGGGAAACATTCAGGCAGTGGATATCAGATATTTATCAGAAGAACCTGTTGGTGAAGAATGAAATGAAGCTGAACGACAAGATAGTGGACTTGTCAACGATCAAGGTTCCACTGCTCAACATTATCGCTGACGAAGATCATCTTGTATCGCCGCAATGTAGTGCTCCTCTAAATGATGTAGTTTCAAGCACCGATAAGCGTCTCATGAGATTCCACACCGGCCATGTGGGACTCATTGCTAGCCTCTACTCACAGAATAACGTGCTGCCGAAAGTGGGTCAATGGCTTATGACCAGGTCGCAGTAGAAGCTATAATATTAGAATAAATCCATTCAATGGAAGTTATATATTCTAATTGTGAGGCATTTATGCAGGCTACTGTTACGAGTGATAATTATTACAGCCATAAAACAAAAAGTTAGTCACAGTCGTAATAGCAGGGAGTATATAGAGAGCAACATAAGATTGAACTTATATGTCTGCATCTAAGATTGGGATTCTTCATTATAACATCGGATTGACCTTTGATTCTAATAGAGCGCAGGAATAATACGAATAGAGCATGGTTCTTGAAGGGATACCAACTGGCTATGAAATCCGCTTTTTGATCGATATTGGGATTGTACTAGGAGCCGGATTTGCAATATGTGCAGAAAGAGAATCAAGGAATAAGCCTGCCAGGATTAGTACTCATTGTTTTAGTAATTGGAGGCGCTATGATTTTTACGTTCCTGTCCTCCTTAGTGGTTCCAAATTCTACTTCAAGAATTGCTTTACAGGTGGTATCAGGTATTGGGTTCTTGGGAGCAGGCATTATCTTGAAGAGTGAGATTGACAAGAAAATCACTAACCTAACTACTGCTGCAGCTATATGGTATGCTGCCGCAATCGGCTATGAATACTACTTTTTGGCAGCTGTAGCTACCGCGTTTGCCGTCGGAGTGCCGCGAATACCTCACATTTCAAAATGCTTGCTAATGGGCGATGAGCTAAAAAGGCTGTCCCGTACATGTTGCTGTAATAGTAAGGCCTAGCTGCTATGGGAAAAGGAAAGATTTTCCAGTGCTCAGAGAACGCAGTAGCGAGTTGTGCACTAGTCATAAACAATGGAGGGGTTGTAGTCTATCCAACCGACACGATTTACGGAATAGGCTGCGATCCATACAATGACTTGGCAGTCAAACGCATCTTTACAATAAAAGGCAGGAGTGAAAAAAAACCATTGCCTATTCTGACGTACAGCACGCAAGACGCAGAAAGAATAGTGTCCCTTGGCCGGACCGGCAGGATGCTTGCTGAAAGATACTGGCCTGGAGCACTAACAATAGTGGCTCCAACAATCGATCGCAGAATATCGCCTCGGGTCATGGCTGGCAGTTCTAGCTTGGCAGTGCGTATTCCAGCTAACAACTGCATCTTACTGCTTCTCAGTCATTGCAAATATCTTGTAGGGACAAGCGCGAACTTGTCAGGAAATAGGACGCTCAAAAGCACACAAGAAGTGCTTGATTCAGGGCTTGAAGGGTATGATGCACTCTTAGATGGCGGAATAGTGGAAAAGGGTATAGAATCCACCATAGTGTCTGTCGAAGGCAAGCCTAAAATATTGCGGGAAGGCGCGATAAAATCAAAGGAGATATCACATCTCATTGGACCGATTTAACCTTATTGTGTCCAC
>JALZEV010000099.1 GCA_030861865.1 Thermoproteota archaeon
AGCAAATAAACAAAGTCTTGCCTCAAGGCAGCATTAGAGTTATGGATAGCAGCCTGAATACTAGCATAACCGCGGTAATAACAGATCGGAAGCAGTTAATGCTATTTGAGCTTAAAGACGACACAAAAGAGACTTCCTATGAAGCAGTAGGCTTGGCTCTGCACTTAGATAGCAGAACATTAGCTCTGTCCTATGCTTCTATATTTGATAATGTATGGAAGCAGACTGAACTTTACGAAAAGCTGGCAGTCCATGACAAAATGCAAAAAGAGTTTATCAATATTGCTGCTCACGAACTAAGAACACCCATCCAACCAATACTTGGATTGTCTGGAGCCCTGCAGGATCTAGTCCATAATAAGGAACCGGAGAGGGTCTATGTTGAGACGATATTGAGAAATGCAAAAAGGTTGGAAAGGCTCACTGAAGACCTACTAGATGTAACAAGGATTGAGAGCCATTTGCTCCACCTCAATAAAGATCTTTTCAACTTAAACGACGTGATACTAGCCCAAATCAAAGACTATCAAAAGCAGGCTGATGATAGTCACATACAATTACATTATGATCATAAGGATGTCCTTATAAACGCAGATAAGGCAAGAATTACTCAAGTAATTGATAATCTACTTAGAAATGCAATAAGCTTCACAGAGGCAGGAGGTCTTATTTCTATCACGACAGGTACGAAGGATGATCAAGTAGTTGTTAGCATAAGAGATACTGGTAGTGGCATAAATCCAGAAGTATATCCAAAACTATTTACTAAATTTGTAACAAAATCTGAAAAGGGCACCGGTCTTGGGTTATTCATATCAAAGTGCATTATAGAGGCACACGGAGGCAGGATATGGGCTGAAAACAACATGGATGATAAGGGAGCCACATTTAATTTTACGTTGCCACTTTCTCATTAAAGATATAACCTCTAAGCTAAAAACTATGAAGGTTAAGCTACTGAAAAACCTAGTATGGCAGTTGCAATTCCTCTAAACGGGTTTTTCAGTTGCGTTCTCTCTTAATTCTGAACAGTTTTTCTCTCAGATTTCACAGAACCTGCTTCTACAATCAAATTGACCTTTTCTAATCGATTTGACGAGACAAAAACAAAAATCCTTTGTTAAGAGGAAGTCCTGTAGATGACGAATCAAAAAGCCAAGCCCGCTTTAAGTATCTACCTCAATTCAAAAAATTTCTTGCTAGCAATATCCGCAACAAAACGTTGTATGAAATAATTGGAGCTCTACAGTCTGATTCATTGATCATCGAGTCTGTTTTCGAAGGTTTTTCTCTCTAATCCCTCTGGGGCCCGACTTTACAGAAACCTTTCTAGCTTACGGCTACATTCAAAAGGATAGCAAAAAGAATCCACTTTTCAAGTGGTGATATCACTTCCCGGCCCGATGGGCACGCTTAGGAACAAAACTTTTTAGCTAGTCTGATGTCTATGAAGCCTGAACCTTTTCAAAGAACTGATATCAGCACGCAGCCCCTTGGACCCACTATTTTAGAAGTGCTTAATTGCGGGTTTCACAAAACAAAAGGTGAGAAAGCAAGATATCATCATTTGGGAGAGAACAAGAACGATACAATAACTACGACAACCAACTTCTTATCTTATTGTTCTACTTCAAAAGCTAACTTCATCACTACCCTATATTCTATTATCTTTCCATTCTCAACTTGTGCCTTCCAGTTAGTGACATCTATTCCCTTGATGTTTCGGATAGTCTTGCTTGCGCGGTCTAGTCCCTTTTCAACAGCATCTTGCCAACTCTTGTCTGATGTTGAAATCAAATCTGAAACTTTGAGAACAGTTGTTGTCATTATTTGTAATCCTCTTTCTCTTGTTATAAAAGAAGTTCTCATGATTTTAAAAAGAAGATTAGCAAAAATTTTACCGGTACTAGAATGGAAACTGACATTATTTAAAGGGACAATTTCTTGCCAAGACTCTTTGGCTTATCCAACATCCTTCATCTATACACTGTCACTAATCCTGAAACATTGCCTGTTTAATAATGTCAGCTAGGTTTTCAAGTTCTTCTTTATTATCGTCAAGTTCCTTCTTTTGTTTGGCTCTATCCCAAGCGACTCAAGTTCATTCTGCCAATAGCCATTTTTGGCTTGCTGCCGTTGCTGTTGTTGTTCTTGTTCTGTTTCTTTCTTGGATAGTTTTGCCATGGTAAATGTGTCACTATGGCTGCAGCTTATGCACTAGATGCCATTTAACAAATACAGAACTGAATACTGGCTTTGATGTCTTTCTTCTTCTATAAATGCAAGAATGGAGTAAATGAAGGAATCTTTGTCTGACAACCATCCAAAAACAAGCTCAATTCACTGCCGTATTTTCCCAGATTGATAAAAATGGACTGGGTGGAATTTGTCTTGTATATAGGTGGATTCAATACTCTCGTAGCTTAAAGTCTATGTGCTAAAGATTGTCCGTTGGCCCGCTACGAGAATTTGAAGTTGTTTGATGATTAGGTGGCTCGGGCTGGTCGTGTTTTTGTTATATCTCGCCATGGTATCATGCCTCGACTTCCTTCACACCTGTAAGCTTTGTACTTCTTTTTACTTTCTTGGCTGCAAGGGCTGCAAGAAATGTCATTACAAGGACTAGCACTATTGTTCCGCCTGTGGCTATATTTGCTACATAAGATATCAATATGCCAGCGACCACCGAAAAGACGCTTGTCGTGCCAGAGATAAGTGCAGTCTTTCTAAAACCCTTGCCAAAGAGCATTGCAGTTATGTTAGGTATGACTATCAGTGAAGAAATGAGCAATATTCCAACAAGCCGTATCGATGCTATGACAGTAATGCTTGCAAGCACTATGAATAGGTAGTTGAGCTTTGATACCTGAAGTCCACTCACCTTTGCCTGCTCCTCGTCAAAGGCTATATACATAAACTTGCGGTAGAGCAGAAGAAGTATTGTCATTATTCCAGCCGATAGTCCAAGAATCATATAGACTTCGTCTTGGCTTACAAGCAATATGCTTCCAAACAGAAAGCTGAAAAGGTCGACGCTGAACCCTCCAGATATGCTTACTAGCACTATTCCCAGTGCAAGTCCAGAAGAGAGAAGTACAGCGACTGCTGCATCAGGTGGTACTTTTGTTGATTGCCTCAGTTTTGTCATGCCCAATGCGGCTAGGACAGAGACGATTATGGCAGTCCATATAGGGTAGATGTTTGTAAACAAGCCCACTGCAATTCCACCAAAGGCCATATGTGACAGCGCATCGCCAAAGAGCGAATGCCTTCTCAATACAAGGAACAGTCCAACTGCAGAGCATATGATTGCAACAGCTATGCCCGTTATGAGTGCCCTTTGGATAAAACCTGCTTCCAGAATTTCTAACACCATTTTTTTTCATAACCTCACTGATATTCATGATAGTGATGATGATGATGGTGATGTTGCTCGTGCATATGCGCCTGCATGCTTGACTCTGAATATTTCTTTAGAAGCTCAGGATTCTCAAAGAACTCATGAGACTTGCCGTGGAAGAACATACTTCTATTTATACATGCCACTTTGTTGGCAAGGCTGTTTATCGCTTCTAAATCGTGCGACGACCAGATTATAGTTATATGGTTCTCTTTGTTCAATTTTTTCACAAGAGAGTAAAACTTGTTTTGCGCTTCGACATCAATTGCTGTAGCAGGCTCGTCAAGAATGAGAAGACGAGGATCATTTACAAGTGCCTTGGCTATGAATACCCTCTGTTGCTGTCCGCCTGAAAGTTCGCCTATCCTTGTTTTGCTATAGTCAAGCAGACCTACTGTCTCTAGAGCCCATGTTACCTTTTCTCTAGATGGTTTTCTTGTTGTTGCAGCTGCTCCTAGAGAAACAATCTCCCATACGGTTGCAGGGAAGCCCTCATCTATAGACTTCTTTTGCGGTACATAGCCTATCTGCTGAAGCACTTTTCTATTCTTCCTTGTGTCCTCACCGAAGATCTCTATCTTTCCTATGTAGTCTTCAACCAATCCTAGCATGCAGTTGAACAGGGTTGTTTTTCCAGCGCCATTTGGGCCTATAATACCAAGCAAGTCTCCCTCTTCAACTGAAAAAGAAATGTCATCGAGTATAGTGCCGTGGCCATAGTCGTAGCTTACCCTGTCCACTTTTAATGCATGTATCAGAGACACTTGAGGCCCACCTTCAAATTCTGTACATTCTCCCTCATCTTGTCTATGTAGCCTAGGCCCTGCTCTAGCTCTTCTCTCTCGAGACCTTCTATCGGGCTGAGCACCAGGACTTGGCCGTTAGGTATTTCACCTGCAATCACATTTGCAAGCCTAGGGTCTACAAGCTCTTCTGCATAAATTACATTGATTCCGAGTGTTGCGGCAAGGTCCTTTATCTCCTGTATCCTCTGGGGTAGAACATCACCCTCTGGCGAAACACCATGCACACTGTGCTGGGTCAAATTATAGCGATTGGCAAAGTAGCTGAATGAATCATGAAATGCAATAAAGTCGTTGAGTGTACAGTTTGATAGCTCAGATCTGATGAAAGAATCAAGCGAGTCAAGTTCTGCAATGTAGCGCTGCGCATTCTGAGAGTAGTAATCAGAATTCACTGGATCTGTTTGTATAAAGCCGTCCCTGATAGCCTCAACTTGTTTCTTTGCAAGCACTGGGTCTAGCCATATGTGGGGATCAAAATTGGATCCTCCCTGCGCTCCCTCTCCACCCTCCATCAACTGTATTCCCCTGCTTGTGTCAACTGCAAACTTTGCATTAATACCGGAGAACCAGCTTTCAAACCCTGCGCCGTTATAGACTATCATCTCAGCACTTTCTGCATCTGCTATATTTCTTGGCGTAGGTTCCCAATCATGTGGCTCTATGCCTGCAGGAACCATAACTGAAACCTCTGCTCTGTCACCACCTACATTCCTTGAAAAATCATAGAGTGGAAAGAAAGAAGCTATAACTCTCAGTTTATTCGTATCGTTGCTTGGAGGTGCAGGTTGTTGTTGTTGGTTCTGACCTGCTGCGATGTAAATGATACCGGCAGCTAATGCCAGAGCAACAGCAATCGCTGCTACTCCAATAACAATTTTTTCATTCATCTAGTCTTTCTCTAGATTATTAAGAATATATAGTTTTGTTATTAAAAAATATATTGTGATATATAAAGAAGTTAATAATCAGTGGTCCGCCCCGAGAACACCGTCCTTTTTAGCTTGGCCAATAGATCAGCTCAGTTGTCGAATTCTAACTTGTAGATAGTAGCATTTCAAGTAAAATGCGCAGTATAGCCATACCTATTAAGGATATATACTTTTCTTATTAATTAATAAGATGTATTTATAAGCTAGTTAATAACTTGTGAAAATATGCCGATAGTGAGTGTTTCTCTAAATGATGATATAATAGGGGAGATTGACAAGCTGCAAAAGGAACTGGGATTCTCTGGGCGCTCAGAGATAGTGCGCGCGGGCCTAAGAAGCCTCATAGCAGAAGAGCGAGAAAGAAAAAATCTGATAGGTGATATACATGCAGTTATGCTTGTAACACATGAGGAGAGGTCAGATAATGAGGTTAATGAAATGGGCCATTCATTTGACAAGATAATAACTACACACATACATAGCAAGACTGATAGAGAGAAGTGCTTGGAGATATTCATGCTCAAAGGCGAAGCACAAGAGGTTAATGATATGGTCAAGTGCTTCAAGACAAACAGAAAAATGGATCATGTACGTCTCATGGCAATATGACAAAGAGATGCTTTGCAAGACCGCGTCCACTAACTCATAGTGTGAACGTAGGAGTTGCCGACCGGTTATATTATAAAAATTATACTGATTGACGGGATATTGCCTAAGATTTAGGGCAGATTGCCTTTGCTGTGCTTGGTTCTTTTCTCCTTAGCATAGTATAATTCCTTGGAGGTAGGCAGCCACACTATTAAGCAGATATGTATTGGATTTTCTGTGTCAGATGGATTTGACCTTCTAATATTCTACGATTTTCAATTTCCTAGGATTCACTGGCGTTGACGAGCGCTGCCACATGTA
>JALZEV010000134.1 GCA_030861865.1 Thermoproteota archaeon
ATTCGCCAGAGCGGAGCAGTCGAGGAGCTAGTTGATTCAATTAGAGAGGCATCGCTTGCAACGCGTGATACTGCAAAAGAAATTAACGATGGCGCTCGTGCCATGAGGGATCGCGGTGCAATTAGAGAGACTGCTATTGCAATAGACGAGACAACTAAAGCAGCACAGGAAACGGCCGAAACCGTTAGAGTTGCCGCAAGAGAAATCGGGGAAGCCGCACCTATTACCTCAGAGACAGTAAGAAAGACCGGCAGGAGACTTCGAAGGTCCCCAAGGTCAACTATGACTTCTGCTACAACTGACGCCACTGCTACCTCGCTCGAAGAAGGAACACCAGTAAGCTAAGAGGATAAGCGACGCAATTTATGTTGCGTTTAACCCCCTGACACACATAAGTTCTAGTGCGAATGCGAACGAAGCGGGAAGAACAAAATTGATAGCTACATGGATCATCCCCATAGCTTTTGCACTACCATCCATCTTTCTTATATTGTCCATATGGCGTCAGAAAACCAACTATAGGCGGTACAAGAAGCCACAGTATTACGATCACGACACTATACGAAAGCTGGTATGAAGTGAAAATACTTCAAAATCAATTCCCTTTAATTTTTTGAGATTCATTCCTCTTATTGCACATATGGCTCCCTCAGCAAATCGATTATTGTACTAGATGCTTAGCAGCAAACAAATCCCTTTGTATCAGCTAATGCATATTGCACATACAAAGTTATCAGCAATCCATCTTGCAATAGAGACCAAATTTAATTGAAACTTTTAAGTTAACTCAATAAATAGGATGTAGCATGAATACCGGGCAAATGGCAGCAAACCAAGATAAGGTTGAAGAAAAAACGGTAAAGGAACCGAGAGACAAGGTTAAGGCCGGGAAAAGTTCTTCAGAAATAGAAAATAAGATGAATAGCCAGGACGTCGCCTACAAGATAAAAAACGACACAGATAAGCAGTAAACAGTCTGTTCTGGCTATAAGCCATGCTGCGCAACTAGAATCGTTGCACTGATGGTTTCACCACTAATTTGTGGTGAGTTAACTTTTTTAGAAATGTTCGGAAAGTTCTAAATCGAACAAACCGAACACTTTACAGTATATAAGAGAACATTTTATCTCTGCTGATAAATAGGGTAGGTTTTAAAGGTTTCCGAACAAAAAGTTGGAGCCAACTTTCTCAGAAAGTCGGCCATAATTGTATGACCTAATTATGATTCCTTTATCCCTCTTTGCCTTCTTATTGGAGAGTCTAGGGGACACGGCCCGTTGGTTCTCTTTTGTCAATTCAGCTCTAAGCGCCGACTTCATAAACTTGTTGTCTGTTTGTCTCACTTGTTACAGCTTACTTTTGTAACGTATTCTGTCAATTCTTTGTAATCGTAAAGCGGTATCGACATCAGTATTGCGTGAAGTCTTAGATCTTGCGCAGATTTAGATCAGGTTGAAATATACAGTTTAGGAGTGTCTCACATCTCTCATCAAATACCTTTCGATCAATTTTATAAGGCATTGTAAAATGGTTTTCATTACGCTTTCTCCGTTTTAAGAGCTATTCTTCAATTGTGAAGGTTTTATCGGTCGGTCGGTAACCCCTGAGGCCATTCTTTGGCCGCCAAGAGCGGCATGCTATATCGCCTTAGGCCTGAGATGATGCGCCCTTACAAGATAAAAGTTGTCGGCATCACTGAGGGCATCGTCTTTGATGCTATTTGATCAATACAATAGCATATACGTTAGAAGCATTGACACTACACCAATCAATATAAAGCCAATACCTGCATAGAGAAGCGCCTTCCTTTTCTGTCTGAGTTGCATGCCTATGTCACCAAATGGACAGTGGAGTAAATCAGTGTTTCTGATATCCCACCTTAAGATGAGCATCTAATAGATAAAGCAAGACTATGATGTGGCACTATAGTGCTCCTGCATGAAGCGAGTCCTATGAAGAAGGGAGTATATTGAAATCGCCAAAGACAACCATTGTTGCAGGAGTGGCAAATATAAGCCTGCAGCACGAAAGATTGGCTACTGAGTCATCATTGAAAGCAGACAGGCTCTTCTTCATATATGTTGCCAAAGAAAAAGAATGGCAACAACTAGAAAGAGAGGACTGGAATTATGTTTCGGCAATGACACGTTTTTTCAAGTGGTGGGCAGAACATTATTTTGGTATTTCTCTTCCGGTACAGGCAGACATTTTGCCAATTGTTCCTGGAAAGCTCTTTGATAGGATGTCTGTGGCATTCTTGATAAGGGACCACTCTAAAAGGGGACAGGACACCTTTCATTTTTACCTTGGATATTTTAAGCCTCTATTTACTGACTGCAATACGGAAGGCTACACTGCGCCAGGTATTGGGATCGCATGGTGGCAGAGGCCCGCAGTAAGCATGTCAGAAATTCAGCGTCATCGCTTCTACGCAGACACCAACTGCCCACGGGTCTCGCATATATTAACGCATGAACTACTTAGGATGAAAGGTAAGACTAAAAAAGACTTTTTTGGCAAGGTGCACGAGCTTTGGGACAAACATGTTTACAACGAGGACCCTTTCTTATACTTTGACAGTCAGTTTAAGCGCGTCAGCAGTGAAAACTTGTACAGGTTTGTGACAATAAATCCTGATAGACTATAGAGAAAGAAAGACAAAGAGACACAAAAAGAAATATCAACTTCTTTGAGCGAATGTAGGCGGCTAATATGATATCATTACAAACTTTAGCAAAGTCGGGAGCGATAGTGTCTTCTGTAGGGGTAGCGCTCATGGTCGTCTTTGTGATCGTCTTACTCTCTTTTCCTGTGATAAAAAATTGCAATGAAAATGAAAAATGCACTTACCGCTCAACAGCGCCTGGAGAGCTCCAATCAGTAGTGCAGCCTAGCTTTCTCGCAATTTCCCTCATTACTATTTCTGCAGGAATAATGATTCTGAGATTTAGCAGGTGGTTAGAGGGCAAAAGAACAGAAAATGACACCAAGCACTAAGATACCTAAACCTTTTCATTCCAAAGCCGTAACCTCTCTATATGCATATGCTGTGCTGCTTCTGTGAGAGCCATAAATGTTTTAGCCGGAAACCAAACTTCGACAGTGCTATCTTTTGCTTTTAACATCGTTATCTCAGCTTCATTTCTATATTACTTTAGGGAAGTCAAGAAGCATCTGGCACCGAAGAGGTAGGCCTATAAATACTAGATATCCCCAATTTTGTCATTGGCCAAAGTAACGTTTAGCCAAGCAGAAAGAGATTTCTTAAACAGAAATGAAGCCTGCAGGATAGCCACGTGTCACGAGGGAATTCCACATGTTGTTCCCGTATCGTACATTTTTGAGGATGGGTCGTTCTTTATCGCAACCGACTATGAAACCAGGAAGTATCAAAACATCAAGCATAACAAGTCAGCGGCTCTGGTAGTGGATATTTACAGCTCTGTTGACAATAAGGCGGTGTGTGTGCAAGGCACTGCTGAAATCATAGAAAAGGGCCAAGAGTTTACAAGGCTCTATAAGATGTTTCACGATCGCTTTGAGTGGGTCAGACGTGATTCTTGGAAGGAGGGCGAAGCACCCTTTGTAAAGGTCACGCCGACAAATAAAGTAAGCTGGGGCTTAGAGTGATGTTAACACTGAAAAGACTAGAGGATGCAGCAGGGAAGCTATGCGAAGCCCTGCTGCCAATAAATCACGGATACTATCTTGGTGCAGGAAACAGAGTAGCAATATGCACGCTGTCGAGCACTGACCTACTAGAGACAGTGTCTACATCGTCTCTGATGAATGAGGTGCTCATAGCAGGCAGGCTCCTCTCGGAGAACAAAGGCATAGATGCAATAATAGCCTTCGCTATGAAACACCCAGAACTTGAGCACCTCATAATCTGCGGTAATGAGGTTAAGGGCCACAGAGCAGGACAGGCACTGCTAGCACTTTCCATCAATGGCGTGGACTCATTCGGTAGAATAATTGGAGCAGCTGGCCCTAATCCCTTAGTTACGTCAACCAGGCTGGATGTCGAGATATTTAGGCATAAAGTACAAATTGTAGACTTGATAGGGGTAGTTGACATTACCAGGATTGCACAGATGCTAGTACCCTGATACTTGCCTATCTCTATTGACCTTGTTTTTCTTCTTGTATTCATTGAGTACATCAGAGGGACTCATTCCAAGTTCTATCGATGTTTGGACAACGAAATGCCAAATATCAATAAGTTCTTCTCTTGCCGCCTCACTATCAAACGGCATAGGCTTCTTCCACCATTTCCAGCTTGTCAGCCTCTGGAGTTCGATAGCCTCATGGACTATTGCTGTAGAAAGGGCAGACACCCTTCCATCTATTGAAGCAGGGTACCGAGAAAGATCCATCATTGAGGCAAGCTCCTTTTGGATTGAGAAAATAATTTCAAGCGAGTCCATTGAATTTGTACTCATATCAGTTGCGTAAAAAGTCTCGGTCGGATAAATATTTGCAATTTAGCTGGTCAATGTAAATGTAGAGTACAAATATAAAGTCCATTTATATATACGCTGATAGCACATAGCAGGAAATACTAGAAGATTTAAAGGTCTTGCTTACGACCTTCACTACTATATAATGACAACAGAATAGGCAACCTAAGTACTTGTATTTTGGCTAGGTTTAAAATCTGTTTTGCATGTATTCTATGGCTCAGCCTAGTCGTACATATTGGAGTAGTATGTGCTATCGAACCAAAAATGAACCCAGCAAATCAAGTTGAATAATGTACAGATTGCTATTGTGTATCAGGGAATACACATCTATTACACCTTAGAAATGTGTCTCCTATGTGCGCATATTCACAAAATTTTTTTCTTGTTGATCTTATGGGTGGCATATCTAAATCACTACGATACATGGACTAAATTCTATGTGCAAAAAAAGCAACCTAGCTCCAGATTTTTTCCTTGAACGTCCACTTCTTGTTGAATAAGAAGTTTCCCACAGATGCCGCAGCAACTGCCAAGATCAGCGACAGTGGGTATTCCATATTGTAGCTTTCGACTAGCGCATACACTAAAACGAGTTGGATAATTGCCCCAAGCGAGCTAAAGCCAATAAACATCCCAAATTGTATTCCAGTCTTTTTTACGTTGAAGTCTCTGTCTTCAAAAGTCCATAGCTTGTTGAGGAAAAAGTTAGATGTCATCGAAATGAGTATACCGATGATTGTCGAGTATAGATACCATGTGTTCGGAGTCAGCGCGTTAAAAAGTAGAGATGCGGCGTAGTTGACAAGTAGTCCTGAAGCACCCACGGTGTAGAACCTTCCTGCCTTTGAGAGAAAGCGGACAGACGTACGCTTTTCTTTTTGCCTCATCGACTTGCCATAGCGATACAGGCGCATAACCGCCTTAATGTACTCAAACATTACGCTGGTGTCAAGGTTGCTCTTTCCTGCACTTCTGTTGGTGAATGTGTAAGGCACCTCTTTAACTCTGGCACCTTTTGTCTTGACCAAAATTTCAAGGAGCATTTTGTAGCCTATTGCGTCGAACTTGATGCCATTGATGATGTCTCGCCTGAATGCAAAGAACCCTGATACCGGATCCTTCACCTCTATGCCAAGTCCATATTGCGCTATCTTAGTCGCGCCCTTACTCATAAGTCTGCGCTTAAATGGCGAGCCGATTATGGATCCCCCCTTTATGTATCGTGACGCAATCACTATGTCGCAGTTTGATTCTTGCAGCTCTTCAATTATAGATGGAATTACGTGAGGAGGATGAGAAAAGTCGCCATCCATGATGACTAACAAATCGCCTGAGGCGTACTGCACCCCTGCAACTATCGCAGAACTGAGACCGAACTTGCCCTCTCGCCGAATAATCTCAATATGTAATTTGTTGCTATTGTTATTGGAAATATTCTTTGCATGCAGGCTAGCAATCTCCGCAGTCCCATCAGGGGAGTTGTCGTCGACCACTATTATTTCCGCTGCAGCATATGGAGAAACGGTTTCGGCTATTGAGTCAAGCATTCTGACTATATTCTGTGATTCGTTGTAAGTTGGAAGAACGATTGACAGTTTCGCCTGGCTGGGCTTGACCATCTCCTCCTGCCTTGGCAGATCCACGAGCCTCTCTCTGTGGGCAGGGATATAAAATATTTGGTTAACTTTGCTATTGGAGCAAAGCATATATCCAGTATGATGCTCAAGGTAAAGATCTTTATTTAGTGGTACCATCTTCCAAGCAGATGAGTCCTGTGTTCTAACCGTGCACTTGAGCGGCCGGTCTTTGTGTCATCCTCATTGCCTATCTCCAATGTAGGCCTCTTTCATTGGACTTAGATTGAAGCATCGTCTTATTTTTTGTCTGAAATTCCCAGTGCCGTGATTGCAAAACGCGCAGGTCTTCTGCGTGCTGGTTGCATGAGTACTGCTTGAAATGAGGAGTTTGCAACATCAATTATTTCAAGCTTCATCCTCATATGAGAATATATTGATATGGTGCTGCCCAAATATTCGCGTTGCTGCCATGGAATGACCGCTTGTGCAACATTCCGGCCGGCCTGGTCTATCAGAGTTACTGGAGGGGCAGTCCTTACCATGTTGGTGACCACAATAGCGCAGCCTGAACTTATCGCCAAGAGTGCAAGCTCATGTAGATACTTCATCAATGCCCGGTGGCGTTCCGGTCCAGAATATTCTGTGGAGAAGAGAGATGTCAGGCTATCGACAACAACAAGCGTGGGTCGCACCTCTAAGACTTTCTTTGTAGCGTTTATCTGGTCGATTGCCGTAAGCGCTCTTACATAAGTAATTTTTTCAAGTGCTAATTGAGAACCAGAGATCTCCATTATCCGCTCGGGTCGGAACGTGCCGGCGGTATCAATAAACAAAGTGCTGGCGGCATCTTTCGCACATTTTGCACAAAGTGTAAAGCACAGCTGCGACTTGCCAGAACCGCTTTCACCGTATATATCGGTAATCATGCCTGTATGTATTCCTCCTCCAAGTAGAGCATCTATTGCCTTTGAACCTGTAGAGATACTCGCAATCATTTTTGTGTACAGCTGGTTGTTTTCTTGTATTACCTGCTTATGAATTTGTGTGCAAAGGAACCTTTTTATTCGAGCCACGATTTTTTCAACCGTAAAGTGATTAGCTAGATTGTCTTCTTCGCCGTCGTCGCAACAGCAACCAAAACGACCTCTTTCGACGCTGCAGCGAGCAATTAACCGAAAAGTTGCAGTTAGACTAAAAAGTGAAATAGAGTACAAGGGCAGGATGAATAATGTTGATTCTTATATGAACCTCATACTTACTGATGCCGAGGAGTTTAATGGCTCCGTTGCGCTTGCAAACTATGGCAAAGTTGTGATAAGGGGTAACAATGTCCTCTTCATCAAACTGGAAAAAGAATTCTAGTCATGATAAAGTACTGCAGCTGGTGGCAGTTAGTAAATGGCAAAAAGATGGCTGTTCTCGTCTGAAAGCGTAACTGAGGGTCACCCTGACAAAGTATGTGACCAGATATCAGACGCAGTTCTTGACGACTTTTTGCGGCAAGACCCCGATTCGCGGGTCGCTGTAGAGTCAATGGTAACATCTGGCATTGTGTTTGTCGCAGGTGAGGTGACCTCAAAAAGCAAAGCGGATGTGCACAAAATTGTCCGTGACACTATCCGAACAATAGGATATGACAGGCCAGAATACGGTTTTGATTGTGATTCATGTTCAGTTCTTGCATCCCTTCATGAGCAGAGTCCCGACATTTCAATAGGTGTAAATGCGAGCGCAGACAGGGACCAAGGGGCCGGCGACCAGGGACTGATGTTTGGATTTGCAACTAGCGAAACACCAGAACTGATGCCTCTTCCGATCACACTCGCGCATCAGCTGTCAATGAGCCTTGCACGGGTAAGAAAGAAAAAAGAGCTCAGTTGGGTCCGCCCAGATGGAAAGTCCCAAGTATCAGTTGTCTATGAAGAGGGAGTGCCAAAACGCATCGACTCTGTTGTCATTTCTACACAGCATTCGCCGGATATCAGCATGAGTCAGCTTCGTGAAGAAGTGATTAACAAGGTTATAAAACCAGTCTGCGACAGCTGGATCAATAGCCAGACGAAGTTTCTTGTCAATCCAACGGGTAGGTTCGTGATAGGCGGCCCGCCAAGCGACACAGGTCTTACTGGAAGAAAAATAATCGCTGATACATATGGCGGCATGGGGAGGCATGGAGGGGGCGCATTCTCTGGCAAGGATCCTTCAAAGGTGGACAGGTCAGCCTGTTATATGGCAAGATATGTAGCTAAGAATATAGTGGCGGCAGGGCTGGCAGAAAAGTGCGAAGTGCAAGTTGCATACGCAATAGGAGTGGCAGAACCGATCTCTATCATGGTAGACACTTTTGGAACAAGCAAGATGACTGAGGAACAGATTGAGAACTTGGTCAGAAAGAACTTTGACATGAGGCCCGCAGGAATAATAAGAACACTCGACCTTAAGCGTCCCATATACCAACAAACCGCGGCCTATGGCCATTTTGGGAGAAACAATCCAAGCTTTACGTGGGAAAAGGCAGATAGACATCTGTTCTGAGCTTA
>JALZEV010000156.1 GCA_030861865.1 Thermoproteota archaeon
CGCAGGACCTAGTTGACCAGAACAGGATGCAAAGGAAGCTTGGACAGCTCACTGGCACCTGCTTCCAGCGTTGCGTAGGCATGGATGCACTTAACTCATTATATTCAACTACATATGAAATCGACCAAAAGCACAGCAGTGGGTATCATAAGCGTCTAGTTGAATTCGTCAAGATGCTGCAACGGGAAAATTTGATGATCGGTGGTGCCATGACTGACGTTAAAGGTGACCGTGGCCTGTCGCCTTCACAGCAGGAAGACCCTGACATGTTTGTGCATGTGACAAAGCGTGACGGTAAAGGCGTATACATCACCGGTGCAAAAGCTCACCAGACTGGCTGCATCAACTCTCACTGGATAATCGTCATGCCGACAATGAGATTGAAGCCGGAAGATAAAGACTATGCGATTATTGGCGCAATCCCTGTCGATGCTCCTGGCATCACCTACATCTATGGTAGACAGTCCTCTGATACAAGGAGTATGGAGGGGGGCAACATTGACGCCGGTAATGCCATGTATTCAGGCCAAGAAGCCATGGTAATCTTCAAGGATGTTTTCATTCCAAATCACCTAATATTCATGGACGGCGAATATGAGTTTGCCTCGATGTTAGTTGAACGTTTTACCTGCTATCATCGCCGAAGCTATGTATGCAAGACCGGTCTTGGCGACGTCTTGATTGGAGCCGCTACGGCCATTGCTGACTACAATGGTGTGGCAAACGCGTCACACATCAAAGACAAACTGGTTGAAATGACGCACCTCAATGAGACAATATTTGCTGCAGGCATTGCATCTTCATACCAAGCGCACAAAACATCCGCGGGCAACTGGCAGAATGACGACATGCTGGCAAATGTCTGTAAGCACAATGTCACTCGGTTTCCATATGAAATTGGAAGGCTTGCCCAAGACATTGCAGGCGGACTTATGGTGACAATGCCATCTGAGAAGGAGTTTCGCAATCCTGAAACTGGACCGCTGCTTGAAAAATACTTGAAGGGCCGGAAGGGCGTATCAACAGAGAACAGGATGAGAGTACTGAGGCTAATTGAAAATATGACCCTTGGACGAAATGCAGTAGGCTATCTGACAGAGTCAATGCATGGCGCAGGATCGCCTCAGGCGCAAAGAATCCAGATTGCGCGCCAGATGCAGCTTGAGACCAAGAAAAAGTTTGCAAAGAGGCTTGCACAAGTCAAGGAAGGCGAGGCTGAAGAAACGGTGCCTGAGTCAACAGAATACTTTGATAGAATATTCGGTACTAAGAATAAATCAAAATAAGCCTAATATAACTATTGAGTCAGCATAGGTTAGCCTATCACTAACGATTTTTCAGCCATTGCTTTTTACTTTATCTTTCAAGGAATTTGGTCTCAAAAAGGATTATTTATCAGTTCAACATAATTATTATGGCATTACTTTGGGGTTGTATTGATTGAAATTAAACGAAGCTCAAATTGAGGATATCACTGGCAAAGTTTTTCGTACTATAATTAGCAATGGCAAAGACGGTATACTACAGTCAGAGCTTTGGAAGGAGCTTGACTTGACAAGCCGCGATGGCTCTCGCGTTGCGATCCGACTTGAAAAGCGATCACTGATTCGCCGCGAAAAAATGCTAGAAAACGGCCGGTGGACATATAGACTTTTTCCAGTAAAGCTGCCTGTTGACACTACAAGCATCGAACAGGCCCCCTGTTTGACGTGTCCTTTTGAGCACATGTGCTCCATAGAAGCTACTTACAGCCCTACAAGCTGTAATTTAATTGAGGAATGGCTCATCAAATCTTTTGACAATGCAAGCCTGAAGCCTACAAAACTTTATAAAAAATGAGACTTGCTGACGCTCGACGTGACCAATACCGGCGACTGGCAAAGGATCATGGATACCGGGCAAGATCAGCTTACAAACTGCTGCAGATGAACCGCTCTTATAACATTCTCAAAAGGGGTGATAAGGTAGTTGACCTTGGGTGTGCACCAGGAGGGTGGCTGCAGGTAGCCGTGAAGGAAGTAAAGTCATCAGGGAATGTCATTGGGATAGACCTCAAGCCGGTTACACCAGTTGCTGGTGCAATAATTCTGCAGGGCAGCATAGAGGATACAAACATACAAAGTAAAATATCTGAAATTTTAGGCTGCAAGGCTGATGTTGTCCTCTCAGATTTAGCTCCAAATGTAAGCGGCGTATGGGATATAGATCACGCAAGGCAGATCTCTCTTTCCACTATCGCGTTACGGTTTGCACAACATGTGCTGAGAATAGGCGGAAGCAGTGTGTTCAAGGTGTTTGAGGGCGGCATGCTAGAGGAGTTCAGATCCGAATTACGGAATAGCTTTGGCAAAGTGCTTTTAAACAAACCTTCTGCAAGTCGACAAGAGAGTAGTGAATTATATATCGTCTGCTTAAACTTTAAGCGATGAGCTCAAACATTTCTTCTCATCTTAATTAATGACCTGAAGCATAAATGCAATTTGGCATATGCTCTCACCTGTACTTGATAGAATTGTTCTACGCTTTTCCAATGTGGAACATCTTATCGCAATAATTTCATATTCATATATTGTTGCAAGCTGAGTCAAAAACTAATTTGATACCAGATGGTATAGAATACAACAATAGGCTTTAAGAGAACATGCACTATTGCTCATATTGAGTTGTGGATTTTTTGACAATTTCAATAAATTCGCTTCTGCTAATGGGCTTTCTTATAATATGTTTTTCCTTTAGACCTGGCAATATGGAGATAAGTTCTTGAGCGATGTCAGAAGCTATGATACATGCGGCGTATTAGCTTTCATCTTACAATCACAATACTGAAATCAATACACAGACATCTGACAAACAGATGAGCGTTTCCTTAGCAAACTTTGGAGCAAGTACGATGCTTTATGATAACCTTTCTAAATTAAATATATCCAAACCAGCAGAGCTTCAAAATCCTCGCTCAAGGAGCTTTTGCTTCTTGAAATAAGAAGAGTAAGAATTGATAAGATGGCTCTTCATATCATATAAATGAAATTTCTATAAGACAAGGAACAGCTAACCTCGCTTTTTAATAAAACCCATAATTCCACTTATTAGAAAGCGGATTAAATTAATTAATCTATAAACAATTCGATAGGTACTGACAGCAAGATGCCGTATTATGTGAACCATGCCAGCGTAAAAAGCGCAAGCAAAGAAGCTGCTTATAGCAAGATCTTGGTACTCTGCATAGACAGGGATAACGACATAGGTTCAAAGGGCGGCATTGAGACACCAATAGTCGGTCGCGATACATGCATCAATGCTGGCACTCGGCTTGCACTTGAGGATCCAGAGGATGCAGACTCAAACGCTATTTTTGGTGCAGTCAAAACATACGAGGAACTTGTGAGCAAGGGCTACGATGCTGAGGTTGCGGTAGTAGCTGGCAAGTTCAATAGGGGTGTCGAGGCTGACGAGAAGATAAGCCTTGAAGTGAAAAGTATACTTGAGAAATATCGTGCAGACGGCGCAGTTATTGTCTCTGATGGCGAGGACGACGAGACAATACTACCTGTCATCCAATCAAGAGTGCCTGTGATATCAGTACGGCGTGTAATTATCCGGCATAGTAGAAGTGTTGAGTATTCGTACGCAGTGCTGGGCCGGTATCTTAGAATGCTCGTTTATGATTCCCAGTATTCAAAGTTCTTTTTAGGCGTCCCCGGCATCCTGCTAGCAGCAGGGGCCCTTGCAGTCATATTCGATGCGGCAAAATGGATAACTGCAATCGTGCTTGCAATTCTTGGTAGTGCATTCATCGTCAGGGCATTTGACATCGACAAGGCGTTAAGCTCATTTGGCAGGCTGACTCCAACGTCGTTTATTAAGATATTCTCAATTATTGGCGGCGTGCTTATCATTCTTGCAGCCATTGCAAACGGCATATCTAGCATACCATCTAACATACTTACTCCTGAAATGAGTGCACTTGACATCGTTTCAAATAGGACCATAGTGGGAAGATTTGCCGACAGTACTATAACTCTGCTATGGATAGGGATTGCTACAATCCTTGGCGGCATCCTGTTGAGCGATTGGTTCAAGGGAAGCAGCAGGATTATGTCTGATATACTGCGACTTACTGTACTTGCGCTGCTCTATATCCCACTACTACAGTTTGCATCCGTGCTTACAGCAGGGACAAACCCATTTACGCTCATCTCATCTCTGCTGATAGGTCTTGCAGTGTCGCTTGTAGCTGCAACACTCCTTTACTATTACTTTAGGAACAGAAAAGGTGGCGAAGTTCTGAAACACTAATGTAAAGGTGAATGCAACGAAAAATTACCATGCCACAACAACACGGAGACTATGATCCAAAACAGCAAAAATGGTTTTGCGGCTACTGGATGTCACAAGAAGAATGGTTAGACATACACAACTATGCAGTGCCTGCTCTACTGCAGGACCAAAAGAAACAACCAGCGGTAAAAGAGAATGATGACTATGACGAAGAATGACAGTGCAAAAAACTTACAAACAACCAGATCAATCACAGACCATTGATAGAGGAGCGATCGGCTGGTGCAGTGGTATTTTATATGGAAGACAATTCCGAGCCAGAATACCTGTTATTGCATTACTCCGCCGGCCACTGGGACTTTCCAAAGGGTAACATTGAGGCTGGCGAAAATGAAAAGCAGACCGCTACTCGTGAAATTCAGGAAGAGACCTGCATTACTGATGTTGAATTTTTAGATGGCTTCTGCATGAAGATTGAATACAAATACAGACATGACAAAAAGCTCGTGCGAAAAGAGGTTGTGTTGTATCTTGCACGTGCACGTACACGCAAAGTGATTCTTTCACATGAGCACATTGGCTTTGCATGGAGAAAATTTGATGACGCAATGCAGCAACTAACTTATCTAAATGCCAAAAACCTATTGTCCACTGCAAAAAAATATCTTCAGCAACGCTCATTTGCCTATCGATAAAATTCTGTTTTGGATTTCTCCTGCAACCTTGGCAGGCTGCCTGGCCTCAACTATTGACCTGCCAATTATTAAATAATCTGCGCCATTTCTGATTGCCTGCCCTGCATCACCACCCTGCGCTCCAACTCCCGGCGAATATACTGGCAGTCGCCCTGCGACCTCTTTTAAAATTTGATCCTGGGTTGCACCCACCACTATGCCGTCTACACCTGCAGTTTCCGCCCTTTCAAAAAATGTTTTGTATAGCCCGCGTCCTTGTATTTTGAGCCCAAAGCCTTCCTTTGCCTCTGGGTGGCTCATGTAGACAAGCACAATGATGCCGGCATCTGCCTTGTGTGCCTTTTGTACCAGCGAAGCAAGCGTGTCTCTACCAATAAAGGGATTTGCTATGACAGCATCAAAGCCCATCTTTATTAGGTGGTCGACGGCAACAGCATTGGTGGTTTCAATGTCGTTCAGCTTTATGTCTGCTATCGATTGTAGCCCAAATGAGTGGGCTAGTTTGTTTATGCGTAAAATTTGAGATGCAGAGAGCGGTAGGATGATATGGAAGTTCATCTTGACAGCGCAGACATGATGCTCTACTTCATAGATGGTCTTTGCTGCAAGTTCTGGCAGTCTTTGATTGTCTCGTGGTCTAGGATCAAGGGCAAGAACTATTGGGCTTTTTTTTTCTATAGCCGCTGCAGCAATTCTTTGGAAAAATGGCCTAGTCATAGGTCTTTACCAGCGGGTGATCCTCTGCCAGTCTTATCACCTTGAGATAAACGTATCCGTGTTCATCTAGTCTTGTCAAGAATGTTGGCTGATCGGCCCTTTGACTACTATAGCGCAAAAATGGCTCCTTTGGCTCTTCTTCCACAGTTACATAGTAAAAGTAGGAAATGGTCTCATTATCATTTGCACTCATTGCAGTGCCTAGCACGATCTTGCCTCCGTGTTCTTTGAACAGAAAGAGCGGCAAGGGGGGCTCATCGTATATTGTCTTATAGGCTGCCACCTTGGCAAGGCTTGGTAGATCCTTAAGCTTTATGACTGTGTAGCCTGATCGTTTGTCAATCCTTGCAGATCTTGTAAGCGAGCGGGGGAACTTTTCCACCTTTAGAATAGGCGAATAAACATATGTAGGATTGTCAACCGAGCTAGCAAGCAACACTTCTTCAATGCCATTGCTTACTCTGTAGGCTAGGTACTGACTATCCTTTGAGTCTTCTTGTGTATAATAGATCACAGCCCTTCCGTTGATGATATCAGTCTGAACGGCAAGCACCTCGGATCTGTTAAACTGAAGTGAAAATGCAGGCAAAGGAGTCCGCTCCAGTGCGCATACTAGCCTGCCAAAATCCCTGATGCTTGCAAGCGCAATGTAGCATGGAGCCTTAAGCTGCAAATCGCGATATTGTTAATACTTACGGTATTAAAGTCATCCGTTGGGGTAGAGTAATATCATTGGAAAAACTGGACAGGCTTGTAGAGCAGGCCAAATCAATTGTTCTTGAAAGTAGCAACCCTGACAGAATGTCGCTATGGCGTGCCTATGTGGCCCTTGAATACGCAATATTGGATCTGAAATTACATCATGGCCTTGAGGGGAACCCTTCCCCCAAGCCTTTCAAGTCAGCAGACCTTGCTACTGCAAAATCAATGGTTGGTAGGCTTAATCTGCCATCTAGCGACAAGAAAAAACTGCTCTATGACCTGCGTTCATGCAGGGATATCGTAAAGGCACTGGTGGCAAGTAAGCTACGATGACCTGCGGTCTATAACGTCATAGACCTCTTTTCCTGTGCCAATTAGGGTCACCCTCAGGCCGGTCTCGCCTTCAATATCTTCAATGAATTTTTTTGCATCCTCTGGCAACTTTGTGTATTCGCGCAAGCCTGCAGACTGTGGGAAAATGACGTCAAGCTTTGTGACTGCAACTTGCGTTGCACTATTGAGCCTGATCGCTTTCTTGGCAAGCTCCATATCAAAAGGCGCAGCCCTCCTCTGCCTGCCAGTGACGCTCCCATGCTCGATCCAGCCGCGCTTTCTTGCCTCTTCTTCGCTCAGCTCGTTCTCGAGCGGCCCGCTGCCAACACGTGTGACATACGCCTTAAAGACCACTAGAATTTCGTCGACTCTTTTTGGTCCTAAGCCAATATGTGAACAGATGCCAGAGGCAGTCACGTCACTTGATGTAACATAGGGGTAACCACCATGAAACAGCGACAAATAAGTACCCTGTGTCCCTTCGACTATCACCCTCTCATTGTTGTGTAGAGCATAGTTAACTGAATTGCTGACATCTTCCATGTAAAGTGACAATTCTGGAATGTCTCTTGCAAGCTTGAGCCTCCGGAGTGCTCTGTCCGAATTAGCCGGGCCAGTTCCAGTGCCTGTAGTGCCCACCTTGGTCTTAAGGTAGTCTTCGCCTATGTCACGGTCAATATGTATTTGTTCAATAATGCCGCACTGACTGTCCACAAATGTCCTGTCCTCTGCATGAAACTTCTCTATTTCATCTACCAAAACCTGTGGGCTGACAAGCACTCCTGCGCCGACCAAAAGCCTAGTTGTAGGATTGAGCACAGCACTTGGTAACATCCGCACCTTGTACTCCTTCCCTTCGAAAGTAAAAGTGTGACCTGCATTTGGACCAACGCCTCCACGCACAGCAACCGTAGGGTTGTCCTTTTTCGCCAAGTATGCTATAATCTTTCCCTTTCCTTCATCTCCGTAGAATCCGCCAACTGTAACAAGGCATGGCATAAGGTTCTCTCCTACTAGCGTAGTTATTTAATTCATCCTTAAAATAAGATAAATCCCTCCATTATGTAATCTATAATCATGAACAATGCAGCTGGCAGCATCATCCACATACTTGCAGACTTGCCGGATTTTTTGCGAAAACAAATGCTGCAAAACCGTCTCAAAGAGTTCTACGAAATGAGCGATGACGAAAAGAGTGAAATGGTGAACATGGCATTAGCAGCAGTGCCCACCATAGATCCAAATAAATTGTCTATCCTATTCAAGACCTGGCTTGAATTATTATCAGAATTTGATGCTGAAAAGCGTGGAGTGATATTCCAGACCTATTGTATGCAGATTTTGGCAAATCCTTACTCTATTGCAAAGCTCGACTTTAAGTTGTTGACTACTGCTTTTGTATCCCTTGATCAAGTACAGCGAGAGCGCCTAACAGATTCGCTGCATGAAGTGCTCCTCGGTCTGCCAAACAGGAGCAAAATACTAAAGATGATTCCAGAGCACTCGCTAAAAACTGTTGGGCTCAAATGATTAGTGATGATGGTGGTTGTGGTCGTGTTGCGTCTCAGGGTTGTCCGGCTTTTTTTCTATTTCGCCAATGCCCTTTTCAAGTCCAAAGAACGCTCTCTCATACTTGCGGAGGGCCTTTCTGTGTTCTGGCAGTGACATATCCAGTCTCATCTCGTTCATGACCATGACAGCATAAGTGGTCCACTCTTTCCAGCATGCCGAGCATGCAGGATACTTCTCAGCGGCTGGATCTTCAATAATCTCCTCAAAAGTCTTACCACACCTCAAGCAAGTCTTACTCATATGCAAAAATGGTGATGCTCTGGATATTATAAGTTGTTAGATTGTGAAAACTCCCAAATCCTCACTCTTCCTGGAAAAAGGTGTACTAATCCTGCTAGATATATAAGATAGCAGTAAAAGTACCGTGACCTTTACACTAAGACCAAAATTTGACAACATTATTATACTTTCTGGACTCAAAATGGCACATGAAGGTTCACTGTCCTGACTGCAAGGAAGCTGCAGAGCTGGCAGACGATTTTTCATTTGTCAAGTGCTCTCACTGTTCATTTGATATGACTTATGGCGAATACGTAAAATACATAGCGTATAAGGACTCGCGCTACCGCGATATACTTTCAGACTACAAATAAGCGTAGAAAACTCTTCAAGGCTATGGTTGAAGAAGAAGAGAGATTATTTGAGGTACATTCTAGGTTTTTCAATTGTAACCATGTTACTTTTTTTGTAGCCACCGACTCCGGATACAAAAGTTAGAAACCGCCTTTTGGTTTAAATACTGCGAGCAACAATAGCAGTTTGCTCCTTTGTTGCTTGTGCGCTCTTTGTAATAAGGCTCTTCAGCTTATTGTCACCAAGCTTCAAATCTATACCGGCAGCTTCAGCTGGAGTAATTCCATTTGGTAGTCCTAAATGTGGTCTGCAAAAGTTATGTTCGATTCTCTTGAGGTCTGCAAAGACTTGGGCAGATTGATCATTGCCGTCCTCTTCTTGTCTTTATTACCTCCCTTACTTCATTATGCCACCTTTCAATAGGTCTATTAGCAAATTCTTCTGACAAAGACTTTGTCTTAATATGGGCTGTTCTTCTAATATCCAACTCCTTCCTAAATGCCGATTCATATGCATGTAAGGCATCAGTAATAATGTATTAGGGGCTTGATTCGATCCTTCCTTTGCCTACTACAAATATCTTTTTAGCATCTTTGGTCTCGCCCCGCTTGG
>JALZEV010000049.1 GCA_030861865.1 Thermoproteota archaeon
TGGTGTATATGGATGTACGGCGATAACTGCGATAACTGCACAAAATACAAAGCAGGTAGCCGAGATATTTGAGATATCGCCGTCAATGGTGGAACAGCAGATAAGGTCGGTTATGATGGATATGCGACCAAACGCGATCAAGATAGGTATGGTGTATAGTAGCCCAATAATAGACGCGGTCTACCGTTCACTCAAAAAAACAACATCTAAGATTCCAATAGTACTTGATCCGATTCTTGCTGCAGGTACTGGCGCCAAGCTACTCCGCACAGAAGCATACAAATCATTTGTATCAAAATTGATACCTTTATCCACTCTAATAACTCCAAACAGGATGGAAGCTGAAAAACTCGCAAACATCGTGATTAAGACAGAGAATGACGTTATCGAAGCTGCTAGAAAGATCAATAAGTTAGGAGTAGAAAACGTCATTGTCAAGGGAGGACACTTTGGCTCTGAACATGTGACTGACCTGCTGCTCGATGGCAAAGGCAACATCATGAAATTTAAAAACCCTAGACTAAAGATAATGGAAATCCACGGTTCTGGCTGCAACTTTTCCTCAGCAGTCACAGCATATCTTGCAGAAGGCGTAGCGCTTGCACAGGCATGCAACATGGCAAACAAATATGTCCATACTGCCATCAGAAATGCAGTAAAAATAGGGAGGGGTTTGCCCATCGCAAATCCGCTTTCAGTGATGTATCGTGATGCCAATCGCTACCATGTGATGACGGAACTACAATATGCGGCAGAGCAGGTCAGCACGCTTGATAGCTTTCATAGGCTCATACCTGAGACACAGACCAATTTTGCTTATGCTCTGTTAAATGCAGCAGATATATCGGATGTAGCAGCAGTGCGAGGAAGAATAATCAAGATTGAGAATACTGCCGCGCCTGCTTCATACATCAAGTTTGGTGCTTCCAGCCATGTTGCATCGGCAGTCATTGCGTACATGAGTGTCAACCCTGACTTCAGGTCTGCAATCAACATCAGGTTTAATGAAAGGATTGTCGATGTATGTAAGTTACTATTCTCTGTGGCAAGTTACGATAGAAGCAAAGAACCGAAAAAGATCAAAAGAAAAGAAGGGTCTACCGTGGCTTGGGGAATCCTTGCTGCGCTTTCAAAGAATCCCAATGCGGAAGTAATTTATCACACAGGCGATATTGGGAAAGAGCCAATGATATGCCTGTTTGGAAGAAATCCTACTGAAGTCGTAAACAAGATCAAAGCAATACTGAAAAATTATTGGGTTGTATAGTTCAATCTATGTTATATATATAGCAGAACTAAAAAGAGACACAAAGCATGAAAGCGGTAATTCTGGCAGGTGGGTTGGGCACTAGACTACAGCCTTATACATTCTTCATTCCAAAGCCAATGCTCCCGCTTGGTAATAAGCCTCTCCTTGAATATATTATCGAGTGGTTGAAGAACGCTGGCGATATCGACCACATTGTCATTTGCGTCAGCTACCTTCATCGAACAATAGAAGACTATTTCGAGGACGGCAACCGGTTTGGAGTCAAGATTGAGTACGCAAGATCCGAGCGTCCGCTTGCAACAGCAGGCCAGCTTAAGACTGCCGAAAAGTGGCTTGAAGATGACCCGTTTGTATGTGTCTATGGAGACTCTGTCTATGAGTTCAATTTGCGCAAGATGATAAGGCAGCATAAGGACTCAAAGGCGTTTGTCACCATGGCGCTTCTACAATACTCTACTAAACTAAAGTATGGATTTATAGACATTAATGGTCAGGATAGAGTCACCTCCTGGCGGGAAAAGCCTGAGATAAGCGGGCTGATAAATATCGGCTCTTACATTATGGAACCGCAGTTTTTAAAGATAATACCAAAGTCCGCATCATTTGGGATGGATGATGCGGTAAGGAAGGCGCTGGAGCAAAGGAGAACTGTCAAAGGATTTAGGATCGATAGCGGCTTTATCGATATTGGTGACAAAAAGTCGTACTTGGATGCATACAAGCAGTATGTAAGCAAGTTGGGAAAAATATAGATGAGCATAGCCCTGTTTGAGGATTCATATTGGCAAAACTTTGAGCCAATTTCACTTACAAAAGCTACATTTGACATCAAAGTAGGGGCAAAGAGCTTTTTTGAAGAGCACCAGCTGGCACCAGAAATATTGCTTACAAGAGAGTATCTTACACATGTTACAGCCGAGCGACATCCTAACTGCAAGGTAAACCCAAGCTCAATAAGTAGCGATACTGTGTTTCTTAATGGGCTACTCCACCCTAGAGCAATCTCCCCTGACCGCCTGTTCAACATAAATCACACATTTGCTATAACTGCCAGCAGCAGCACGAGGCTGCTTGTTGCGAGACTTGACAACAAAGACATAGAATATCTGCAGGATTGCGTTACAGCAGGCAAGCGCATCGATGTTAAGAAACTAAAAGTGGAAAAATTGACCAATTTGGAAGAGCAAGACACACAGGGGATCCTCTCAGAGCCTTGGGATATAATCAGTGTTCTTGAAAATTCACTTGCAACGCAGGTTTCTACTATGAAAAATGAAATGCAACTAGGCGAAGAGGTGACAGTTACTGGCAACAACATTGTGGCACTTGGGAGAAATGCCTCAGTGGAGGTTGGAACGGTGCTTGATGTAAGATATGGTGGTATATACATAGGGCCGGAAGCTTATGTTGCGGCAAGCAGGATAGTAGGCCCAGCATATATTGATGGAATGGCCCAGGTTAAGCAGTTCACTATCATTGAAGCTAGCTACATTGGCTACAACTGCAGAATTGGAGGGGAAATAGAACACTCTGTAATTTCTGATGATACGAACAAAGCCCATGCGGGATTCATTGGCCATTCATATATTGGTGAATGGGTCAACATTGGTGCTATGACCACTACATCTGATCTTAAGATGACATATGGAAACATCAAGATGGGTAGTGGTGGTAAGAACAAGAAAATTGACACTGGTCAAAACAAGATAGGTTCGTTTTTTGCAGACATGGTCAAGACATCAATTGGCACTCTTATTTACAGTGGCAGACGGATCGGTGTTTCTTCTCACTTGCATGGCCTTGTCGCACAAGACGTGCCAAGCTTCACTATCTATGGCACAAGTATAGGAGCAAGAAATGTCGAACTGCAGATTGATTCGATAATAGAAACTCAAAGGAAAATGATGAGGCGCCGTAACCAGACGATGACCAAAGCATATGAACAGATGATAAAGGATTTATTTGCCATAACCGCAATGGATAGAAAGCGGACTGGCGTCAGGAAAGGCAAGTTTACCCTCTAGTGTTACATGTAGTTAAGCCCCTGACTTTCTTTCCAGAGCCCCAGCCTTTGGTGCAGCCAGGGGTAAAAATTGGCGTCGCCATTTTCAAATTCCTTTTTGATTATTCGGATGATATTCTTTGAAACATCTCCTGGTGTACCATATATCTGCTTTTTGTGTCGGAGCTTTAGTCCCAAACCTTCTTCTCTATTGTAAGCCTCTTTAACCATAGATACTATCCAACCTG
>JALZEV010000056.1 GCA_030861865.1 Thermoproteota archaeon
TTGAAGCTGTATACTGTGATACAGATTTGAGAGCAGCAGAGGCTATGATGGAGTTGTACAGGCGCCGCGTAGAAATGAGTATCATCCAACGAGTTCTCAGCATGGGGATGCTTGGAGTAAAGAAGAAGCGCAAAGTTGTGCCTACTCGGTGGAGCATTTCTGCGACTGATGATATTATTTCAGGCATGCTTGTAAAGGAGATTGAAATGAATCCTACAATTGATCTGTTTGAAGTAACTCGGTACTCGCATCTTGCTAACTACTATTCGGTGATATTGATACCGGATGATAGGTGGATTTTTGAAATGATCGAGTCCTGGTTCACAAGCCGAGGCCAGGTGGCCACAGGCACTGATAATGAAGATGCAAGAGGACTTAACCACAACCCGACGATAGCCGGAGCGTATTTTGCAGCACGCCTTGCAGTAGCAGAGCATCTTGCACGTCGACACAAAAAGGCTGGGGCTATTGTTCTGCGCGAAATACATCCCAATTATGTAATGCCGCTAGGGGCATGGCAGATAAGAGAAGGCGTACGCGAAGTTCTGAAAAAACCTCCGGCAAAGTTTGAACGCTTTGATCGAGCAATGTCGTTTGCATGTTCTTACATGTCACTATCAAAGAAAGAAGTGGTACAAAAAAGTCGGCTTTGGAAGAGTTTCAAGAGCCAGACAAAGATCAGTGATTTTGCTTAACTAAATCCTGGCAAAGGGTCATATATTAGCCCTGTGCTTAATGCTCTTGATAGTGATGATGAGCGAGGCCCCCCCAGAAGGCATCAAGCATGTTGTTCCAATCAAGCAGGTGGAAAAACCGGTAAAGATTACAGATCAAGCCAAGGCCGAACTCCAGAGCTCTGGCATGATGGATGAGAAGGGTAAGCTGAAGATGAAGGGTGTAAGCCCAAAGATGCTTAAGCGCATGAAGCTAGAGGCAGTTGACTGCCCTGTACTGAACAGGGAGATAGGCTTTATGCAATGCTATGTCTGTAAAAACTTTTTCAGCAGGCCTATGGGCAAGGTTTATTGCAAAGGCGACCCCCTGTAGCCAAAGCAGGCCTATCCAGAGCAAACCTGTAATTTATTTTAAAGCACAGGAAGCTGTAGCATTTTTGTTGATAACGGATTACTCGTGACTTATGTTGGATTTCAGCACGATAGGAAGCTGCTGTTCTCCAACCGACTCGGAAGATGTACCACAAACCTTTTTCAAAGAAAGACAACCCCTTAATCGTGAAAGAGCAGAGCATTTCCTTTCGATGAATGAATTGCTAGGATAGGGACAGCCAAATTAGAGGTTAGCCAGTTCTGTGCGTACAACATGAGCACCGTAATGGCAAGCTGTCATAACGCCAAGAGAGGGCGATTTTTTGGAAGCAATCACTGAGACATCTCTTCAATAAACTTCATAAATCCTAGTCGTTTTGCCAATGTCAACGTGGATTCTCAGAAAGAATCAGTTGGGATAACAGTCAAGAAAGATGTAAACTTTAGCGAGTGGTACAGCCAAGTCATTCTCAAGACCGCCCTTGCTGACTATGCACCTGTCAAAGGGTTCATTGTACTTCGCCCATATGGTTATGCAATTTGGGAATTGATAAGGGATATTCTCGACAAGCGGTTCAAAGAGACTGGTCACCAGAACGGCTTCTTGCCTGTGCTAATACCTGAAAGCCTGCTGGCAAAAGAAGTGGATCACTTTGCAGGTTTTACGCCGGAAGTATTCTGGGTTACCAAAGCAGGCGATAAAGAGCTTGATGAAAAGCTAGCGCTCCGGCCTACATCTGAAACCCTTGCATATTCAATATTTGCAAAGTGGATAACAAGCTACCGCAATTTGCCACTCAAGGTCAACTTTTGGAACTCTGCCCTTCGAGCCGAGATCAAGTCGTCGAAACCCTTGATTAGGAATTCAGAATTTTTGTGGCAGGAGGGCCACACCGTACATGCGACCGAACAAGAAGCAGAGCAGGAAGTCATGAGCATACTCAATATTTACAAGGATTTCATAGAGAACTACCTTGCAGTACCAGTTATAGCAGGATACAAGACCGACAGCGATAAGTTTGTCGGCGCCAAGTACACGACGACCCTTGAAGCATTGATGCCTGTCGAAGGTAAGGCGCTTCAGATGGGGACTTCACACCATCTTAGTCAGAATTTTTCAAAGCCGTTTGGGATAAAGTACCTTGGCAAGGATACCAAGGAGCATTTTGTATGGCAGACTTCATGGGGAGTTTCCTGGCGCCTGATAGGCGGGCTGATAATGGTTCACGGTGATGACAGGGGTCTAATTCTGCCACCACAGGTTGCACCAATACAAGTAGTAATAGTGCCTATACACAAGGACAAGAACGCAAAGATGGTCAAGGAAAAGGCAAGGGAAATAGAATTTGAATTAAAGCGCGCTGCTATAAGAGCACACACGGATGACCGAGATGAATATACTTCTGGTTGGAAGTTTAACGAATGGGAGATGAAAGGAGTCCCGCTACGCATCAACATTGGACCAAAAGATATTGAAAAGGGGCAGATTGAATTTGTGAGGCGCGATACAAAGGAAAAAAGGCCTACTGAGCAGGAGAAGCTTGTAAGTATCACAACCTTGCTTTTGGCCCAGGTACAGGAAAATCTGCTTGCAAAAGCAACTGAATTTCTCAGGGAGAACACCTTTACTCTTTCGGATTTTGAGAGCTTCAAATCGATAATCAAAGTAAAGGGAGGATTTCTTCTCACAGGCTGGTGTGGCCAAGAACAATGCGAATTCAAGATAAAGGAAGAGACAGGTGCAGACATCCGAGTTATACCATTTAATCAGAATGACAAGCCGGCTACCTGTATTTACTGCGGCCGGGAAAGCAAAAAGGCAGCGATATATGCAAGGGCATACTAATTGGTAACTCTAGAAGATCTGTTTCCATTTGGAACTGAACTAGGATACATAGGCATAATCCTCATCAGTTTTGTGTCTAGCTTAATTCCATTTATTCCCATTCCCTATTTTCCGGTCTTAATAACTGCTTCCTTTAATGCCAATTTCAATCCGCACATAATCTCAATTATTAGTGCACTTGGGATAGTTGGAGCAAAGACGATAATCTTTTTTATTAGCTATTATGGTCGCAAAATTCTGAGCGATAAGACAAAGAAGAGGATGCGTCCACTACAAAACCTAGTAAGTAGGTATGGTTGGTTTGGCGCATTTATAGCGGCTCTTACTCCAATACCTGACGATATTGTCTATATCCCGCTGGGGCTTGCCAAGTACAACCCATGGAAATTTGCAACAGCCACATTTGCTGGCAAATTCTTGATGAATGAATCAATCGTCTGGGGGTCGATTTTTCTTGGGAGACCTTTCGTTGAGGATATATTATCATCAGATACAACGGATACCACATCACTGATTATAGCGGCAGTAGTGAGCACCATAGTGCTTGCAGTAGTTGTATACTTTTCGCTCAGGATAGATTGGGCAACGGTAATTGGAAGATGGTTTCCTTGGGCACTGAAAAATGATAATGAAGAAGGTGAGAAAGATCATAAGGATAACAATGAAGGCAATGATCATCACACAGAAAAAGAGTCTTAGCTAAGGCTTCGACATTACTCTTGTATTTTATTATTAAGCTCGATATGATCTTCATCGATACCAGTTACGCAGTCAGTGATTACCGCCTTGACGGGCTGGAAGTGTATACTGCCCTGCGGTATCTTGTTCGCCTCCTGCATTGCAACCAGTCGCGCTTCAAGTGCACACTTGTGGTCGTAACATACCACTGCAAGCATGTATTCACCTTCATGCGACTTTACTGAGACGATATATGAGGGGGCCAGCTGGCATTCTACTCCTTCAACCTTGGCTGAGCAATGCTCGGGCAAAAGCACATCATCTTTCTTAATCACAAGGCAATATAACAATAACTGACATGCAGATTATTCAAAGATATAAAACTCAAATTTTTCGAATCTCATACCTTTTTTTCTAGTATATTAAAGAACATGCCTAGGAACCACGAGAGAGCAATAACATCAATGGCGACTAGAGCAGTAGCAAAATGACGCTAGCAACAATACTTGTAATGAGTGGAAGAGGAAGCTTCTAACATCAGCTGGCTTATGTGCCTCAAAATTATAATTGACGTAACTATTATATATTCCTATTATATAGGAATATATTGACTCTATTGGAAGTCGACAAGAAAACATTGCGGCTTTTAGTCAAGCGCAGAGCGATGCTCCGAGTGCTGTCTATTCTAGTCAAGCAAAAGGGGAACGCACTGCCTACTCGTATACTGCTCCGAAAGTTAGGTGCTAACAACCTTCACTATGTAATTTTACAGGCCGAAAAGGAGGGTTATATCAAACGCAAAAGAGTCAAGCCACAAGGAAAGGGGAACTATCTAGTCTACAATCGCTTGACACCAAAAGGAAGGAAGTTAGCTGAGCTAAACAAGAAATTGGAGTAAATACTAATAACTTGCCCAAAACTGCACCCGATATTTTTTGTATTATGACATTATATAGAAAGAAGAGACTGGAACATTTGCGGAACGATACAAGTAGAGAGACAGGAGAATCAAGAATGTTATACAATTAGTACATCTTAATTTATAAAACGGTAATGAGTTTTTTGCCTGGATATGGGTAGCAGAAGAAGAAAAACACTTGTAAGGCCTGCAAGAAAGTCTCGTAGAGTGGATGGAAGATGCCCTAAATGCACTACCATAGTGAAGTTCAATGTATCCGGTCCAATTGGCGATGAGATTTATGAATGCACCGGGTGTATGTCCAAGTTCCACATAAGCGAGTTGTAAAAAACTAATAACGCTAAATTGCTTGGGAAAGCCCAACCAGCCAAAGCAAAAAATATTGCTACTCATCTTATTGTACGCCTGAAGGATATTTTGTGCTCAGGTTCCATCTGTATAGTAGTATGAGTTATATTGTAGCGCTCGGTCAACACTGTATTTATTTTGGACAAGAGCTTGCTTGACTCGCTCAGCATCTGGTCACGTACGACTACATGGCCACTAAGTGCGTCCATGCCACTTGATATTGTCCAGACGTGGAGATCATGGACATCTACTACGCCATCTAGCTGCTTGAGGGTTATCAATATTTCTCGCATATCAAGCTCCGACGGAGCGCCCTCTAGCAGTATATGAGTGCTATTTCTTACTATAGCGTAAGCGCTTCTTGCCACCAAGCCTGCTATCAGAAAAGCGACAAGCGGATCAACGATGGTGATGCCTGTATTAAGAGCAATGAAGCCTGTAATGATAACTGCGACGGATGATATTGTGTTGTAGACAACATGGATGAATGCGCTCTGAATGTTGATACTCTTGCCAGCGTGTTGCTTTAGTAAGAACATCACTACTAGGTTGCCCGCAAGACCAATACCTGCTGTCACTAGCAGGAGCGGCGCGTCTATTGTGCGGGGAGACATGACACGGAGAAATGCTTCATACAACACCCATAGTGAAATTACTGCAAGCGCTACGCCATTTGCAAGTGCAACCATTACTTCGGCTCTATGATAACCAAACGTCATTAGTCCAGAATGGCTTCTGGCTGCCATTGTTATTGCAAAAAGACTTAGTCCTATCGCCATCACATCAGTAAACATATGCACTGCATCACTCACAAGCGAAATGCTATCGCTTAAAATTCCACCCACAGCTTCAACAATTGCTATTGCAGTGATGACTGCAAATGACAACATTAACGTCCTTTTGGGCCGCAGCAAGCTAGTTCCCAATCTAGATAGTCATTGCTATTTTTCGGTATTTACAGATTGTTTCCGCTTAATGGGCAAGCTCCAGCTGTGCAGGATTCTTGTACTTTACAACCTGCGAAGCTCCTTCTTTTGGGTAGATTCCATAGATAAGGGCAGCATTGGCCACAGTAGAATCCTTCAAGGTGACCATGATTATTTGGTTATCCCTTGAGCGCTCGAGCAGCACCTTTGACAGCTTGTCAGTGTTCTCTGCATCAAGATGTGCGTCTACTTCATCCAACAAGTAAAATGGCGACGGTTTGAGCGACTGGAGAGCTAGCAGGAACACAGTAGCAGCGATTGTTTTTTCGCCACCTGACAGCGTGGTTGATTCACGGGGGACAGTCTTACCTGGGAACTGCACTAGCAACATCACACCGCTTGAAAAAACATCTTCAGAGTTCTCGATCTCGAGCCATGCCAAGCCTCCTGTCATTTTCTCAAATGTTGCGCGTATATCGCTGTCAACTTTCTGGAACGCCTCCATGAAGACCTTCTCTTTTTCTTTCACTATCTGCTCAAGGAAGGAGACGATAGAATTACGCTCACTTTCAAGCTGGTTGCGTCTAGTTGACATGCCGCGGTAGCCATTTATTACCTGTACGTATGCCTCGTCTGCACGCAGGTTGATCCTTGACTTGACTTCCTCATATTCGTCAGTTAACTCTTTGATCGCTGTTTCGACGTCCATCCCATCAAGGAGGTTCTTGTAGCCAAGAGACAGAAGATTGTTTATCTGATGAGATTCCTCAGAAGTCAGATCTGCAATGTCTTTTCGAAGCAATGCAGACTCCCGCTCTATTAAGTTGTACTCCTTTGACGTTTTGCGTTCGCTCTCTGAGAGTGCTTTTATCTTGCGCTCATATTCTTGCAGTACGCTGTAGGCGCTTCCAGAAGAAGTGATTATCTGCTGCTCCTGATCTCTGAGTCCTTTGAGCTCGGCTTCAAGTGATTGAGACTTCTTGTACATATCTTCTATTTGGCATTTGAGCTCCTTTAGTTCAAGGAAAAGGCGTTCATTCTCTTGGTTCATTTCGACCAGATGCTGCATATCAAGTTCCAGCTTGGCTTCAAGCCCCCCAACTATTGACATTATCTGGCCAAGCTCTATATTGGCTACGTCTATTGCTTTTACTGTCTGGTTATGTACTATATTCTTATCAGCAAGCTCATTTTTGATTGACGGCTCTTTATGTATCCTCTCTACCCTAGACGATAGCTTTCCTATGGCAGGCGAAAGAAGGGTAAGCCTCCTTGAATATTTCTCAAGCTCTGCCATAAGTAAGTCGGCTTCTGACTGGAGGGTGCGATTATCTAAGATGAGCCCTGAGACTGACTTTTCTTTTGCTTCTGAAGATTCTTTTTCTTTAGTAATGTTTCTCTGGACATCTCTTATAAGAAGCTCTAGTTGGACTTTCTCAGATTCGCCCGCGCTTATACGCTTGGAAATTTCTTGGAGCTCTGTGTTCTTCTCCTCAATCAGCTTAGAGAGCTTCACTATCATTGTACGGAGATTTCCAACAGACTCGCCAAAAAGTATCGCCTTTGTCATATCAGTTATTCTTCCTCCAAAGTCCACTGACATCGAACCCCCAGCAGGTTCAAACAGCTCACCATCAGCTGACACAGTCCTATAGCCCTTCCTTGATAGCATAAAGGCTGTAGAGGAATTTCTCACAACCAGTATGTCTGAGAAAAGAAACGCTGGCAATTTGTCATAATCAGACTGTACAAAATCTGACAGCCTCCCTATTACATTGACCTCATCGCGGGGCATGTCCTGCTTCTCCTTAAAGCGACTGACTACGTCAAGTGGTATTATTCTAAGACGTGGAAGCTTTTTCTCCTTGGCATAGGCTGCCATCATTATCATTGATGTGATGTTATTTACCAAAAATGCTTTCATCCATTCAGAGCCTGCCGCAAGCACAGGCCGCTCGTAGGACTTGTTCCATCTTATTAAGTCATGCACAAGACCGCATATGCCGAACCTGTCTTTTTCTTTCATCAATTCTGCAATAGCAAGATCCTCGCTCATGGCGTTTTTGGCTATGGTAGCCCGTTCCTCAAACTTGTTTACAAGATTCTCTGCACGCACCAGTAGGTCTGCAGAGCCGGCCATCTCCTTTTCAAGATTTGCTTTCGCGTTTGCAAGTTCGGACGAAAGCCTGGCAGCACTATGCAGTTTTACTCCATAAGATGCAAGTGACCCTTCAAGTTGTTTTATGCGGTTTTTTGAAGTCAAAATTTCTGATTGGAGCAAGGTGATGGCTGAATAGTTATAGTCCTTCTTGTAATTGACAGTCTTGATTTTTTCTTCGACTCTGGCCCCATCAAGCTCGATCCGACCCTTTAGCGATGCCATTCGTGCAAGCCTCTTTTCCGTTGTGTCCCGGAAAGCAGCGTATTTGGCGATATTGGCAGTTATCTTTTCAATTTCACTATTGATTGCAGCAAGCTTAATCCTATGATCTTGGATAGCTGCCTTCTTTTGCTTCATTTCTTTCTTCAGTCTGTCAACCTCAGTACGTGTGCTTTCTATGCGCTGAACTGCAGCTTGCTTGGTTCTGTGAATGGAAGGCAGCCTCCTTTCAATGTCAGATATCCGGCGCTCAAACTCACTCAACATAGCCTTTGTCCGCTCCGAGTCATAGACGATCCCTGATATCCTCATTGCAATCTGCGCCTTGGCTCTGTTAGCAGAGTCAACTTGTTGAATGAATCTTGACTTCTCGGCATCGAACTTTTCAATCTCTAGCTGCGTTTTCTCCATTAGCTTTGAAAGATGTGATAACTTTTGGTTGTTTGATTCAAGGATCTGAGTGCTTGTAGCTAGCTTGTACCTCAGGTTTCGTATGGTGTTTGATGTCTGCACCGCTTTGAGCCGCTTGAGCTCAGTGATAAGCTGGTCATATCTTAGATGTTCATTCCTCTCTGTTTCAAGCTCGTCTATGCGCTTTCTAATCTCGCCCATCCTTGCAAATGCAACCTCAAGCCTCCTATCAGCCTCATCCAGCTGCTTTAGAGCCTCTGCTTTCTTTTCATCAAAATAGGAGAGACCGACTATATCCTCTATTATCTTTCTGCGCTCTTCAGAATTTAATTCAGAAATTCTTGTGATCATGCCCTGCTGTACAATGTTGAGTTTGTTTGGAGCTGCCAGCACTATTTCAAGAAGCTCCATTATAGTAGTCTTGGTTACTTTCTTGTTGTCAAGCCAATACTGGCTCTCACCATTCTGACCCTCAATTCCACGTGTCAAAGTGACTGTATCAGAGTCGATAGGTATACCTCTGTCAGTGTTGTCAAATGTCAGGCTAACCCGGATAAGGCGGTGGTTGCTGTTCTGGCTGTCGTGGAATAACGATTGGAACTTGTCTACCCTCAGAGTTTTGGGACTGTTCTCTCCTATTGCAAACATGATTGCATCAAGAATGTTAGACTTGCCTGAGCCGTTTGGACCAGTTATAGCAACTAATCCTCTCTCAAAATGCACGGCAGTTTTCTTGAAACCAAATGATTTGAAGCCGTAGACTTCAAGCTTTTTAATGTGCACCAAGGGTAGCTATCTGGTTAGTTTTCATGTGAGCTAATTATACGTTGTCGCGCTCAATTCATATCCTTTTAGTAAAATATTTTTAGCATTTACACCATTGTAGAATGCTTCCTCGCTAGAATACTAGAATACTATATAATTGCCGGCGTTCTCTTGGCAGAGTGTATCTTGTTCCTGCAGAAGCAATACTTGCTGTCAAAATCGCTTTTATAGCTAAATCTAGGTTAGTAGTATTTTACAAGCCTATTTGAGAATACCTTACAAGATTTACTATCTGGATGATGATAGTGTGATTCCTCATTAGCTGAACATCAAAGCAAACGTCGCCTTTAAGAAAGCTTCTTTCAGCATATCAAATACAAGAATTGTTTCTTATGACAGAATTATTATGATTACAAGATCTGCGCATAAAATTATGCTAGATCTTGTATACTCTTTTATGAGTAGATGAATTGGCTGCCGTATCGTAAGGCGAAATTCATTTTGTATCGTATTATTGGCGAGCAGAAGCGTATCTTATGTAGCTGTCTTTAAATCATCAAGAGAACTATTGAACGATGTTATCGAAAAGCTGACGCAGAGATAAAAATCTAATAGTAGATCAAAGAAAATGTGAAAGGATCGAATCCTACCGTTCCTTTTTGCCTTCGACAAATTCTAAGAAGTTTGACTTGGCAACAGAATAAGGTAACTGCACAGGTGGGTGCTTGAAGCAGTAAGCCGATACACTGTCAAGTGGTCCAGAAATACCTCTGTCAAGTGCAATCTTGGTTGCCCTCACTGCGTCTATCATTACACCAGCACTATTGTATGCATCAACTACTTTTAATTTGAGGTCAAGCTCAACAGGGATATTGCCAAAATACCTTCCTTTCATGGATATGTAACACACTTTGTCGTTATCCAAGAATGGTACAAAGTCTGATGGTCCGATCCTCATCGGTATTTCATAAGGTGCCATAGCAGCTACTGCACTCGTCTTGCTCACTCTCTTGTC
>JALZEV010000060.1 GCA_030861865.1 Thermoproteota archaeon
TATACGTCACAAGGCTCAAAAGCCCGTCGGCTCAGGCAGGTATGCTAGTGGACAGAAAAGATGCCAGATATGTGAGATATTTATAAAGTGGGATGGCCTTTGGTGCCCATGCTGTGGGTATAGGCTGAGGACTAAGCCGAGGAATTTGAAGTACAAGGCAAAACTGAGGGCAAGGACGAGGAAGCAAAATGAGCTCAAGGTGGCCAAGCCAATTACAGTTCGCATAAGGTAGGCCAATGGAAAGCGAGCCAGAGGTTCTTGTAACCAAGATCGTCAGTCCAAGCACTGGACGTAATTTTTTTCTCAGCACCACATTTTTCCAAAACGGCTGCTTTATCGTGATAACAGAAGGCCAGCCACGCATAGGCGCCGTTTCAATTGCTATTAGTGCCTCAAACAAGGTAAGCACTGCTAAGGTTATACCAAGCAAGTATGATTCAATTTTCATCAGTACGGTGGCAGAGAAGGTGTCATCCATGATAAATGGCATATCGTTGGTATCATTACATAGCATGAGCCAGCTTCAGCTTGACGACATGAAGGCAATTATGGAAGAGGTAATGAATACTGTCAGTAGCAGAAGGTATGGAAGACAATAGCACAGATTTGCGCAGTTTCTTATTGATGCTTCAAAGTGATAATGAACTCGTCCGCGTAAAGCGTGACGTAAATGCGGAATATGAGATTGCAGCGGTTAGTGCAAGATTAGATGGTAAACAGGCAGTACTCTTTGAAAAAGTGCGCAAGAATAAGATCAGAGTCGTGTGCAATGTTATAGCGACCCCCAGAAGGTTTTACCTTGCTCTTGGAGGTTCGTTTCACAACTCACATAAAGCAGATGTGAAAAAGAATATCCACTCTCGCATTACTGAGGCTCTCCATGGCCTATCAGAGCCTACACGGACTGAAGGCAGCGGGCTCTTTGAAGAAAAGAGCTCTAGAAGCTTATATGACCTTCCCATAGTAACCCATTTTGAAAAGGATGCCGGACCATTCATTACCTCCTCGATAGTATTTTCAGAGGATCAGGAAAGCGGCAGGCAGAACCAGTCGACACACAGACTCCTGCGTCTTGATGAACATAATATGGCAATACGCATGGTAGAAGGTAGACATCTTCATAAGTGCTTCACTTACGCCCGCGACCATGGTGAAGATCTCAAAATTGCAATAGGGATCGGCGTCCACCCTGCAGTCAATATCGCTGCAGCATACCAGGCAGCATATGGTGTAGATGAGATGCAGATAGCCAACTCCCTTCTTGATGGCAGGCTTGTGCTCTCAAGGACTAGCTATTCGCAGCTATATGTGCCAAGTCATACCGAGATCATTCTTGAAGGAAGGATCCTAAATGACAAGACGCATTAGGAATGGATGGTCGAAATGCTCCGCACATATGATTTCAAACGCAAACAGCCAGTATTTGAGCTAGAGAGGATAATGCTACGCAATGACGCCATTTACCATGATATCCTGCCTGGCTATTCCGAGCATCGTCTGCTAATGGGCATGCCGGTTGAGGCAAAAATGTACGACAATATTAAAAATGTGGTGCCTACCACTCAGTCCGTACACCTTACAGAGGGCGGCAGCAACTGGCTATCTGCGGTAATACAGATAAGAAACGCTTAGAGGGCGAACCTAAGAATGCGCTCTTGGCGGCATTTACGGCTCACCCGTCGCTTAAGATAGCAATAGTGGTAGATGACGATATCAATTCCACCGACCCAATTGCAGTAGAATATGCAATCGCCACAAGGTGTCAACCAGATAGAGACTTTATCATAATTGCAAATGCAAAAGGATCCAGTTTAGACCCATCAAGCGACCAAGATAATTTACTCACGACAAAGGTGGGCATCGATGCAACTGCCACTATACTCAAGGCAAAAGAGAGGTTTGAGATCGCCAAGATTCCGGGGGAAGAAAAAGTAGATCTTTCTGATTATCTTTAGATCAGGACAAGAGATTAAATAACCTCTACACTATAGACAATAGGGTATAGTAGTTATGAAGCCCAACAATTATGCTATGAAGGACTGGCATCTTGAACATGTTGAAAAGGTGATCGTCCGTTTTGTAAGGGGCATTTCTCCTGATGCATCTTCTTTTGAAAAACGAAATTACAAAAGATATAGCACAGTCTCAAGCTGTGCCAAGCAAATTGAATATGACATAAAGCATGGAGTCTCAACAGATGAAGTACTAGATGTTGTGAGAAAGATAAGACACAACAAAAAGTTTCATGACTTGCAAA
>JALZEV010000087.1 GCA_030861865.1 Thermoproteota archaeon
GAGGTGTAAGCATCAAGCTTCGGCGAGGTGTTCAGCCTGCCATTCCCAATAGCCCGATGCACTAAATCAAACTACTCTGTGCCATCAATCGTTGGTGGTTAGCCACAGACGTAGCGGTGGCAACAGACACACCATCTTCTTGCAGCCTCCGGAAACACGCAAAGAACATTTCGTATACAAAGAAATGTCACAAGAAGCAAAATTCTGTGGTCCTATTCACGGCGGTTATATCATTTTTTTTATATATTTTAATCAAAAATTCTCCTTACTAAAATCTAATTAACGAACCATTAAATCTGGGGATATGAATGCTTCAATCTGAACGTAATTGCCTAGCTTCTGCATATCACACAAAGAAGACGTGGATGGAATTTGCTCTGCTGCGCTTATCAAAGCAGCCTTTGATATATCAAAAGTGATACTAGTCGACTATGCTAACCTAATTTCGAAACTGGAAAGGGTGGCGGCAATGCTTGACAAGATTGAGCAATTGTTTATATGCGATCTGGGCTTGTCAAAAAAGAATGAGCAGAAATTCGCAGAATTGCTTCAGAGAATAGCTTCTACAGGGGCAGAAGTGATCTATATTGATCACCATGATATTAACAAAGAGACGCTGCAAGCTCTAAAGAAAGCAGATGTAACGCTCATACGCACAATTGAAGAGTGCACAAGCATCCAAGTTTATACAAAGTATAAGAAAAAACTCCCAGACTACGCGGCATTTTTTGCCGCAATGGGCGCACTTACCGATTATATGGAGAATAAGCCTCTTGCATCAGCCATAGTTTCAAGATTTGATCGTCAGTTCTTGATGCTTGAGTCAACCGCATTATCATATATGATATCTTCGAACCAGCACGATGATCCATTTCTCATAAAGATGGTTGAGACGCTCGCCAAGATGAAATATCCACATGACATCAAGGGTGGTTTTGACATGGCAGAAAAATTTGCAAAAAAGGTGGCAATTGCAGTCGAGTCAATACAAGAATCAGTTGTAAAGTTGGACAATCTCGCCTATGCTCCAAGTGCGGTGGAGTTATCCTCAAGCATGGTAGTCAATTTTGTGCTTGGGTCTTCCAGCAAGCCTGCCGCCATGGTATACAAGCTGAAAGATGACATCAAGTCATTTGTACTGTCGATACGGGGGTCAGCCGACTGCAAAGTGCACCTCGGAAGACTAACAAATGACATCGCGTCAGAGCTTGGAGGTAGCGGCGGCGGCCACGACAGAGCATGTGGGGCAGTAATTCCAAAGGCCAATCTGCAAAAATTTATAGAAACTCTGAATAGAAGGATATCTGACAACAGTGACTAATTATATTTCATATCTAGTCTTAGTATAATACTCAATAAAGACAGAACTGGAACTCTTTTGGAACTTTTCTCGCAATAGCACATTAATCGATAATAGGTTAACAGGATAAGACCTTTGCTCCTACACATACTTCTAAACCTCTACTATGAACTCTATCTCTACAGTACTATCGAGGGGCAGGCTGCTTACCCCAACAGCTGCCCTTGCGTGTTTGCCTTTTTCACCAAAGATAGTTACCAGCAAATCCGAGGCGCCGTTGATTACTCTGGCATGGTCAGTAAATGAAGGATCGGAGTTAACAAATCCTGTAACCTTGATGACTCGCTTGATCCTATTGAGGCTGCCAAGGGACGACTTCAATTGTGCGAGTGCATTTATAGTACACAAGCGTGCAGCTTCCTGACCCGCTGCTATCGAATCAACCTTGCCTCTGAACTTGACTTGTTTGCCTTCCAGCGGGATCTGCCCAGCCACGAAGGCAAGGTTGCCGGAAAGGATTACAGGCAGATATGACCCGGCTGGCTCGGGCGGAATTGGAAGGATAATACCAAGTGAAGCAAGCTTTTCTTCTATCATAATGTTCAACCGCCCCTCATCTGTTATTTTACTTTGCTGTAAAATATCATGTCCTTTACAAACATCACTGACAGATTCCTCAGGGATGCCGTCAGAATACTACTCTACTGTATAGCATAGAGATGGGAGGAGAAAAAAGAGTGGAAATTGTCATAAAAAGAGGAATATTATTTCGCCTTGATCTGTAGAATGATTTGCTCACCAGCAGATAGGCATTGTGTACTTCTAATAATCAATAATTTTATTGAGCTTTCTCAGGCCTCTTTTCTTACAAACCTTTCACGTTCCTGCTTGTAGTAGATAGGTGTGGAGTATGTCTACTAACCCAAGAATCTATTAAAAATTCCTTACGAACCTACGCGTTTTTTCTGAATCCATTAAGCTGAGCTAGAGTACAGAGACTTCATAAGTATCGGATATTATTTGCAAAAATTTTTACATTGTTCTTGACTGTCAACGACCGGAAAGGAAAAGATTATAGACCTACTAGTTCACACGCGGGTGGATCTATGCAGCATGACTTTTTGAAAGATTACAAACAGAAAACAAGAAAGTCAAGCCGCCTATATTCTCAAGCTGTTAAAGTCTTCCCAGGGGGCGTAAATCACAATATTCGGTATTTTGAGCCTTATCCATTTTTCGTAGCTCGCGCAAGGGGCCGCCAACTCCTCGACATAGACGGCAATAAATATACAGATTACTGGATGGGACATTGGGCGCTACTTCTCGGCCACTCCCCTAAGGTGGTTGTCAATGCTCTGGCTGAGCAGGCCAAAAATGGCATACTCTATGGGACAGTGAACAGCGTTAGTGTTGAGCTGGCAGAAACTATCCAAAAGCTGATGCCTAGGGCTGAAATGATGCGCTTTAGCAGCACAGGCTCAGAAGCTACAATGTACGCGATCAGGCTCGCTCGAGCGAGAACCGGTAGGCGCATTGTTGCCAAGGCGATAGGCGGCTGGCATGGCTTCAACACTACACTTATGCAGACAGTCAACTATCCATTTGAGCAGGACGAAGGCCTAGGCCTTGTTCAGGATGAGGGACAATTTGTAGAATCGATACCATTTAACAACCTTGACGCATCCCTCAAAGTACTTGAGACGGTCAAGGATGACCTAGCGTGCATCATTATTGAACCAGTGCTCGGTGGCGCAGGCTGTCTTCCACCTGTCGACGGTTATCTACAGGGCTTGGAGGAATTTGCTAAAAAGAATGGGAGCCTTTTCATACTCGATGAAATAGTGACAGGCTTTAGGCTCTCCCTCCATGGGGCTGCAAGTGTGTACAAGCTCGAACCTGATCTGTTTACTCTTGGCAAGATAGCTGGTGGCGGAATGCCGATCGGGGTTTTATGTGGTGATAAAGAGATAATGTCAATTACAGATCCTGTAGCAAGAGTAGATAAAGAAACACGCTGTGCCATTGGGGGCGGGACATTTTCAGCAAATCCCATGACTATGACTGCAGGTCTTATGACGTTGAACTTTTTGAAAAAAAACAAACGGCAGGTTTATAGTAAAATTGATAGGCTTGGAGGCATGGCAACGAAAGGGTTAGCCAAATTATTCGCGGAAACACGAATTCCATGCCATGTAACAGGCGTAGGATCCATCTTTTTGACACACTTCGGCAAGACTGTTGTTTTGGATGCAAGTGATGCTGCAAAGTCCGATAGAGCGCTCTTAAAAGGATACCATCTTGCCCTTATGGCGAACTACGGAATATTTTTCCTGCCGACAAAGATGGCAGCACTATCATTTGCCCACGAAGAAAGTGACATAGAGAACTTGCTTGAAGCAACAGAGAAAATAATAGTAGACTCCAAACTTTTCAAGCAGCAACATTCTTAGCAGAGGATCAAAACTGAGCTAATGCTTCTTCGATGCTCTTTCGGTCATCTGCTGCTGGCACCTGCTCTAGGTATTTGACTAGATCTTCTTTTGCACCTTTATTGTTGCTAAGCTGCATCCTTGCTATTGCACGATTCTTGTATATAGGACCGAACCGGGACGGGTTGATGGTTATTGCCTTGCTGTAGTACTCTTCTGCTAGGGAAAAATCCTTCTTTTTTAGGTAATAGTTGCCAAGTCCTCGGTATGTCAGATAGTATCTCTCATTTAGCTTGATTGCCTTTTGGTAGCAAGGGAGAGCCTTGTCAGGATTTGTCTCGTTGTAAAGGCCACCAAGAAGAGTCCATGCCTGTGCATTGTCTGAGTCGATTTCTGTAGCCTTTTGCAAACTTTCGATGGCCTCATTAACCTTTCCGTGTTCTCTCAATCCTTCTGCCTCCAAGCACATCCTATTCGATTTTGCAAACTTGAGGTTCTCATTCTTTAGCAGGTCCTTCATGTCTGAAGGTATAATAATTATAGCAATCATGTCGTCTTGCTCCCAGTCCTGCTCAAACTTTGAGTCTGGAATTGCACCTATCGTGTCAGGTTCTGGGATATAGGTAAGGATCCTACGCTCCTCGATATTGTATCCAGACA
>JALZEV010000089.1 GCA_030861865.1 Thermoproteota archaeon
CTCTACTTGGCATTTGTTATGGCCATCAGGTGCTAGTTGATAGTTTTGGCGGCAAGGTCAAACGCACTGACAGCAGAGAGTACGGCAGGTCTGTGCTTATAATTGAGGGGGAAGGAGAAGAAGGCACATCAGACCTGTTTAAGGGTCTGGGTCCAGGCATCATGAACTGCTGGATGAGCCATGCCGATGCTGCAGAAAAATTGCCTGAGGGGTTTAAAGTACTGGCACGTACCGAGAATTCGTTCTCGGCTGCTATTGGTAACCCCGACAAAAAATTCTATGGGATTCAATTCCACCCAGAAGTCGTTCACACCGAAAAGGGCACTCAAATATTGAAGAATTTTGCGCAGACGATAAGCGGAGCCAAGCCTGAATGGGATATCGAGAGCTTTATTGAGTCGACAATCAATGACATTCGTAAGCAGGTGGGCAAAGAGAAGGTCCTTGCTGCCGTAAGTGGAGGAATTGACTCGACTACAGTTGCAGCATTGATGCACAAAGCTATTGGCGACCAACTAAGCTGCGTTTTCATCAACCACGGTCTTCTGCGCCAAGACGAGGAGAAGGATGTAGTCATGCTGTTCAAGGATCACCTTGGCATCAAAGTCATCCATGTCGACGCCGAGAAGCAGTTCCTTAGCAAATTAAGAGGCGTAAGTGATCCGGAGGAAAAGCGCAAGATAATAGGCGAAGAATTTGCCAACGTTTTTGCTGCTGTTGTGAAAAAGAAGGAGGAGAAGGAGGAGGAGGATGCGGATTCGTTTCAGTGGCTTGCTCAGGGTACATTATATCCGGATGTAATTGAAAGCGGTGTGTCAAAGGGGCCCGCTGCGGTGATTAAAACTCATCACAACGTAGGCGGCCTCCCCAAGTGGCTCAATCTCAAGGTAATCGAGCCATTGCGCTACCTGTATAAAGATGAAGTGAGAAAGGCAGCAAAGCTGCTTGGAGTGCCTGACGAACTGCTAAAGAGACACCCCTTTCCAGGACCGGGATTGGCTGTCAGGATAATTGGTGAAGTGACTCCTGAGAAGATCAGGATATGCAAGCATGCAAGCAAGATAGTAGAAGATGAGTTAAAATCGACTGCTGCTTTTGCTCCCATGTCTGCGTCTGTTGCTTCTACAGCGGCGACTACTACTGCAGATAATGTTGGCTGGTATGATAAGGTATGGCAGGCATATGCTGCGGTTGGCGACGACAGAGCTGTTGGCGTACTGGGAGATGAACGTGTTTACGGCCATATTGTGATCATAAGGATTGTAGAGTCTATAGATGCAATGACTGCGGACTGGTCACGCTTGCCCTATGAACTGATTGAAAAGATCAGCAATAGAATAACGAATGAAGTTGAAGGAGTGACTTGGGTCACATATGCAGTGTCAAGTAAGCCACCGGCGACGATAGAACCACAGTAAAGAAGAAACGCTTTATGGGACACAACTTTGTGCCGCTTACTAGGTAGATAGCCAAATTTAGGTAGTGAAAATTTCACCTCAACAAATCATTTAACATAAACCAGTGAGTTAGAAAATGATCTAGCCAATAAAGCGTACAAGTTCTGAGTTGACTTTTTCACGCTGTTCATAGTAGAAGCCATGGCCTGCCTTTTCTACTGGGATAAGCTGTGATCCCTTAATACCTTCATTCATTTTTTTAGCCAAATCGAACAAACAGATACGATCCTCTGTTCCATGTAGAATCAGAGTAGGTACTTGGATGGCAGCCAAATCTTTACGCAGATCTGCATCTCGCAGTTCAACTGCACAGTGGATAGTAGCATATGCTGATGCAGCCAAACCAAGACTCAGATTCCACATATTGAATTCTGCACTTAATTTCTCAGGGTGCTGAAAGAAAAGTTGGCTGAAGTTCTTGAGCATATATGGACGATCTACATAAGTTTGTTGAATGAGACCGTCTACAGCACTTTTATCTAGACCATGTGGAAAGTCTGGTCGTTTAGTAAAGCAAGGTGCGGCCGCTCCTAGAAGAGCAAGTTTTTTTATGTGTGCTCCATTGTGCCTAGCCATATAATGAATAGAGATTGCTCCTCCCATTGAGAAACCAACCAGTGTGGCATCTCCAATATTGAGAGTATCAAGGACAACCTTCACATCATCAGCCATTATATCATAATTATAGCCATCCCACGGCTTGTCAGAATCTCCAAAGCCACGTAAATCTATACCAATACAGCGATAACCATGCTTTGGTAACTCCGTAAACTGGTATTCGAACATATTATGGTTCACGGGCCAGCCATGTATGAAAACAACTGGCTTACCTGCATCTCCTAAATCTTCAACATTTATCTTGACACCATTTGTAGTCTCAATCTTGTGGCTCAGATCTGTTTTCCTCCTTCAGGCATGAATATTACAATTACCTTGGCTATATTTAGAACAGAAAGGAGAGATGTGCTGGACATATTCTAGATAGAATTCCAAATCTTAGGTAGGATAAAAAGATTTTAAGCATGCTTGCTTCTTACTACCCAAATCTATTGAGTGGGGGTGGTGGATGGTATATGCCCTACTATGATTTTTCTTCTGGCTAGTGCCAACGCAAGAGCAATAGATGCTAGAGATATCAGAGCGGCCGTAAGGAATATGAGATTGTATGCATCTTGGGTGGGGAATTGCTCACCCGCCACTCCCTCCACAGTCCCTTGGTACATCTGCTGGAACATCGCAGCAATTGTTGGGCCTATTGACATTCCAACTAGGTTGAGAAGCAGCGCCATCCCAAGTGCGATTCCAGTCGCTTGTATCGGCGCTGACAAGAGCACGACATTAAAGCCTCCAGTAATTGAAAGCGATAGTCCTGCTGAAATTATTGTCAGTGTGACAGAAACCATGAATTCTGTTGAGTGGAACAGAAGCAAGCTGAAGAATCCTATTGCGCTAATTATAGTGCCCAGTAATGTAAGTCGGGTATTGCCAACTTTATTCAAGATGAAACCTGACATAACAGTACCAATCAATAAAACGATCATAAATGGGAGTTGTACACTTGCAGTAACTACCGCGTCTCCTCCAAACCCTAGCGGTTGAGGACTTCTTACCAAGATAGGTATTGTCTGGTAGACCATGAACATGCAGAGAAAGACCATCATCAAAATGATAGTTGCAGGAAGGATCATCTTGTGAGTCATCAATTTGAGATCAACCAAAGGTGAACTCACCTTCTTTTCTATGATGATAAATACTGCCAGTGATGCTGCTGCTATTGAGAAAAGTCCTGCAACCTGAAATCCTGCTTCATTGCTATTGTTTTCCAAGAAGGAAATGCCAGCTAGAAAGGAGATTATCGTAACAGCCAGGGCTAGCGTCCCCTTTAAATCAATTGTCTGTGTCTTGATAGAGGAATTCTCATCATTTTCTCCTCCTTCTTTCACTTTCACCTCCGAGGTTGCCAGATCCCTGACGTGAATGATCCTCCTGATCACAAGGCCAAGCATGACTGCTATAGGAAATATTGAAAAGAATGTGGCCTGCCATCCAAAGTTTTGAATTATGGTTGCGCCAACCATTAGTCCCACTACAGCCCCGCCAGAAAATGTCGAACTGAAAATAGTCTGACCTATTGCGAGTTTTTTCTCTGGAAGGATTTCCCTGATGATTCCAAAGGCTATTGGGAACATAGACATCCCAACACCCTGTGCCGCTCTTGCTGTAAGCATGAATTCGATACTGTTAGCAAATCCTCCTGCTAGAATGCCTGTAGAGTATACTGCCATGACTATAAGCAATATCTTTTTCTTACCATAGATGTCGGATAACCTGCCTGCAATCGGCGTCATCACTGCTCCTGCAATTAGATAAGAGGAGAGTATCCATGATGAGGTGCTGTACGAGATGTTAAAATCCCGTATAAAGTCTGGGATAGCTGGCAGCACCATAGTCTCTCCATACATTGTTATCAAGCCTAGGCAGCTCAGGATTACCAGTGTCGTCCATGCGGAACGATTAATGTTGGTCTGCTTTTCTACTCCGGTCATCTTCCTCATCTATTTTTTAGGCTAGCTCAGAAATTCCAGATGTCGAGAATATATAGATAAAAGTACTCACGGTAAAGAAGCTCAAGGCTTCCCTTATGTAGATGTTTGTATCTTTAATGGATCAGGATGCAAACGTCTAGCCTTATCAGTAACTGATGTAGTCACATCACGAATGAGGTTGCTATCGAGCATGATCCATATACTGGCATCATGACAGCCTATCCATTCCTTCTATAGATCTCAAGAGTAATATGCATATGTTTGGCATTGCTGTTGTTTGTTCATATTCCTAAGTAAATTTCACATAGGTTCTCCAATGGAAGCTGTTGTTGTGGGGGATGTAAGAGTAGCCTTCTCTAGTCTTTCATTGTTCTCCTTCTTGCCATAACTGGTCATTCGTTCATACTGCATTTGGAATAGTTATATCACACCATGAATATCGTCAATGCCATTGATATAATAGCAGATCCACCAAGACGGAGGTAAAAAGTGGTACGGCGATGCCTTGCCCTCCGCTATGAGTTTCTTACCAATACCCTTTGGATATAGAAGATCTGACATCTCATCACTGTGCAAATGTCCCATCTCCCTACCATTGACTCGAAATTCGATGCCGCCAAAACGGTGGTCATGAATGGTTACCCCCGGCCAGCTCAAAAGTTTCTGCTGCAGCTTGTCACTAATTTCACTCAAATTTTTTCTCTCTCCCTCCTTTGAAAGCTCATGAATCTATTCATGTCGTTCTCCTGTGATTGTCAATAAATGGAAAACTTCTTAGTAAGCTGACTTCTAAATCTCAGTCCCATGTCCTATTTTCACGATAAAACCGCAGCTCATCTCTGGCTTGAATTTTCCTTCTATGAACAGACAACTACCAGAGTACATATAGTATTTGCAATCTTTGCATTGAAATCCTGGAGCGCCTTCTTCGATAACGTATCCTTCCTCATACTTCAGCTTCTTTTCCGCTTGTTTTACATATATCCAAACAATATCTCCAGGCAGCATTCCATCGCCCTTTGGTGAGAAAAACTTGGAGATGCCTTTTTCGTTATTGATTTGTCCTTCTACTACATGGCACTTGCCTTCATCGCCAAGGTTGAACTTGCATTTAATGCATGACTGATCACGTGGTTCTTTGTTTTCCACATAATTTGCTTCATCTTTTGAAATTTTTTTCTTGTTATAAAGCACTTGAAGTAAAGCAGCGTCCGGGGGAGCCATATCACTTTCATCTTGTAAACCTCTAGACTTTGCTACTGCCGATTCTTTTGCGCTCATGTTAACTATGAGCTCTAATACTATTTACTGGTGTGTGCTACTATTATTATCGCTGACGTTGTGGTGAGGCCAATTCTGGCAACATCAAAGCACTAGATCCTTCTTTCCTCATTTTGCAGACGCCAATTGATAGAGATCTACAACTACAAAGGTTGCTAGTCTACCTTTATTGTATGGATATGTTTTGGGATGGAGAAGAATCTTTTTCATATACTGTGATGGTTAGCCTAGTATAAGAGATAGCAATTTTATATCCTCGCTCTCTTATACCAGCACCTTTACAGTCTTGTATGCCGCTTTGGCAGACATTACTGTAAGTTTTAAGAGAGGCGAATCTGCAGCAATATTGTCGATAGTTTCAGCAGCTCTCTCTCTAATGAGCTCAACTAAGTTTTCAAATAGACTTCTTGCTTGTTCAAGTGCATCAAGCCCCTCAACTGTGATTATGCAGTATTCTCTTGAAAAGAAAAATAGCCTACGCCTTCGGATTGTCTCGACATAGCCTTTCAGCATCAGTTTGGTTATCAGCGGGGAAATGATAAAAATATCAAGCTTGATCATTTTGGCTATTTGCTTTTCAGTTCGTGATTGGCCTTTTATGCAGTTCAGTATTTGGATCTCACGCTTGCTGAGTTCTTCTACACGCTCCTCATCGTGCTGCTGTTGTTGTTCTTCATATTCATTTTTCTTTTCATTCTGTTTTAACATTGTTGCTATTATGTCCTTGTTATGATCTATCCTCATATTATATTTTTTCTAACTGTTTGGCTGTATTTACAAAGACTCTCGATATTTCCCTTGCATTGTCTCTATTATATTCCAGTGAAAGCCTTACTGCCTCTGCATTTGCGTAAATTATGTTATTGTAAATCCTGATCGCTGCTACAGTAGCATCAGTTGTATTGCTTACAGCCGCAGCATAGTTCTCTATGGTTCTCCTTGTAGGCGTCCATAAGACATTGTCAATATATGATTTCCAAAATGACTGAATAAAATTAGTAATTTCTCTCTGGGAGTCAAGATAGTTCTCTATAGTATCCCTTACTGCTCCCACCGATTGCTCTTGGTTGGTTGTGATAATCTGCATGTATCGTGGAAGCTCTCTTTCTGCTTCTTGTACGGCTCTTCTGGTGTTTTCCTTCGCTTCATCAAAAGTCCTGTTAATTCGTTGTG
>JALZEV010000096.1 GCA_030861865.1 Thermoproteota archaeon
CGGGGCAGCGCGTTCGTGAGCTCTACCAAGAAGGATTTGGTACTCCATCACTTGTAGCTGTTTACCAAGATCATACTGGTAAAGCATGGGATCGAGTCCTTGCTATGGCAAAGGCAATAGGCAGCACACGCCCCGGAGTTCTACAAACTACGTTCAAAGAAGAGGTAGAGACTGATTGGTTTGGCGAACAGGTTGACCTCTGCGGCGGAGCCCATACAATGATGATAAACGCCTTTGAGACTCTTGTTGAGGCTGGCTACCAGCCAGAAGTCGCGTATTTTGAATGCCTACATGAATTGAAGCTGATCGTTGACTTGGTGCAAAAGTATGGCATTACAGGGATGTACAACCGAGTGAGTGAAACTGCAAGGTACGGAGGTCTTACTCGCGGGCCGTACGTCATGGACAATGAATCGAAAAAGAAGATGAAAGGAGTGCTCAAGGAGATCCAGTCAGGTGACTTTGCTGATGAGTGGGTAAGCAAGTACAAGAAAGATGGCAAGAACTCATTTTCGCGCTATATGAAAGAAATAGAGAATCACCAAATAGAAAAGGTGGGTAGGGAAATGCGAAGAATGATGTGGCCAGACGCGCCTGAAGTTTAATTCAAATCAAATCAAATCTCTTTTTCTGTATTATAGAGTCTAACATAGAATTACATATTAGTTTCTTCTAGCTGTCGAGATAAAGAGTGCAATTAAGGTACTAGGAAGGCTTCCTAATTGTAAGCTAACTAGTCCAAAAAATAGCTTGTGACTAGAGGAGATCAAGTTAGTTGATGTAGTTGTGTTGTAGGTATTGTACATATTATAGGTATTATTTGAGCCAGTAATACCTTACTGCTATTCTTTAATATCTCATAGTGCCTTGTATCATAATGAAATCGACTCAGATAAAGAGGTATGGAGGAAGCAAAGCGGTAGAAATCAACCAAAGCACTCCAGCACCAAATGATCCGTCTGCAGGAAAGGTTCTAGTCACCGTAAAAGCTGCTGGCGTGAACCCAGCAGATTGGAAAGTTCGAGAGGGCTACTTCCAGCAAATGACGCCGCTTCAATTCCCATCTACTTTGGGAATGGATTTTTCAGGTGTCATCGAAAAAGTTGGAGAAGGTGTAAATGGTTTCAATCAAGATGACGGGGTATATGGAGATGCTGCAGCAATAAGGGGAGGCTCAGGGGCATTTGCAGAAATGGCTTTGGCAAATGAAGACAGTATAGCGCATAAACCAAAAACTTTAAGCCATGAAGAAGCTGCTGGTTTACCGCTTGTAGGAGTGAGCGCTTGGCAAGCACTTGTAGAAACTATTGGATTATCAGGGGGTCAAAAAATCCTTATTCATGGCGGGGCAGGAGGCATTGGAAGTATTGCTATTCAGTTAGCTAAGCACAATGGCGCATATGTAGCAACAACAGTGAGCACAAACGACAAAGAGTTTGTCCAGCAGCTAGGAGCAAACGAAGCAATAGGCTATAAGACTCAGACTTTTGAGGATTTGCTCCCGCATGACTATGATGCAGTTTTTGACACTGTAGGCGGCGAAACATACACAAGGTCTTTTAACGTGCTAAAAAAAGGGGGCATTATTGTATCCATGCTAGAGCAGCCAAACCAAGAGCTTATGCATCGATTTGGTGTAAGAGCCAAACATCAATTCACCAAAGTAAACAGGGAACGATTGACACGATTAGCACAGTGGGTAGATCAAAACAATATACACGTAAATATTGACAGGACGTTTCCACTAGATGAGGCTGGTAAGGCGCTTGACTACCAGAGAGATGTACATCCAAGAGGCAAAGTAGTCTTACAAGTGAGCAGGTAAATGATAGTACTACTATGGAAGAACCTCCTCTGATAAACGTGACGACGAATGCTACTGCTGATGACACCATTGCAACAATAGGTGAGGAAGAAGAAGGAGAGGGAGAACAAACAACTCCAATACCAGCACAGCACCGATGCTGGAATAATAATAATATAGCAGAGCAAGCAATTAGAAATTTTTTGCTTGCCTAACTGCTTTTTTCCTTTTATTCTTCTCCTCTTACTTTCTTGTACTTATCCTGATACAAGGAGGAAAGCAAAAATATCTCATGGCCTATAGCGCTTAATGAAGTTACAGCCAGATACATTACCGTATTCCTATCCTTACCTTTACAGTGTAAAATGTTATTACCCGACGTCTCTAGTTCATCACACTAGAGGGAGACAAGAGGTATCTCATGGGGAATGTCCATAACCTGTGAATCCTTCAAGCCTTTATTATAAGAAGAAGTAGCAGAAGAATCAAATAACTGAACAAAAAGCAGGGGGAACGGCTACAATACTTCATAACTATTTAGCGCATAAGTTTACGACTAGGAGAAAGTAATTGCAGCAATATTGCAGTTATCATATCCTAATTATATAGAGTCTAAACAATCAAAAGAAAGAAAGAAGAAGAAAGACGTAGAAAACAGGAAGATATATCTATCTATTTAGATACCTATTGTCTAGGCTTCTTTAATGTTTTCCCTGATATGGTTAATAATCACTGGCAGCGGGGTACCTGGCCCAAAATTGCCGGTCACGCCCTGTTTTTCTAGCTCTTTTCTATCGCTTTCTGGTATTATCCCGCCTCCAACTACTAGAATGTCTCCTGCACCCTTCTCTTTAAGAACTCTTGCCACCTTTGGAAACAAGGTCAAGTGAGCGCCGTTTAGCAGGCTCATTGCCACCACGTCAACATCTTCATCGATAGCCATGTTGGCAATCTGTTCTGGGGTACAGAACAACCCAGAGTAAATTACCTCCATGCCGGCGTCACGAAAAGCCCTGCATATTACTAGGGCTCCTCGGTCGTGTCCATCTAGTCCAAGTTTGCACACAAGAACTCTTATTGGCCTTTTTTGCTGCTGCTGAGCCGACATTATTATTATCATGAATTGATCTCTCTGCTTAAAATATTTTTTTTGTTCAAATTTTCAGTGCACATAGTAAGACAGGATGATGTTTTTCAACACCTAAACACGCAATGAAAACTTAGCCTTTTCATGCTCTTGCCAATGTACCTCTCTTCCCCCCATACAATATCCTTTATTGCATCTATACCAAGCCCCTGAAAATGAACCTATGATTGTAAACCTCGTGCTTATCATGGCATGTCACTTTCAATCGATTGCTCCGTTAAGCGTTCCGACATAAATGGCAAGTTACTCGCTGTGTCTCTTGTCTCATATTCTGCCAGCAGTACCAAATAGCGTGTTACCGTCATCATCATCACATTCTACGATACTACTGTAGCGGTTCTTATCAGGTAAAAAGTGAATTCATAAATATAAAAAGCAAATATAGTATATCCGGCATGTCATCATCACAATCTTCATCACCACCGCCATCATCAGAAGTTGAGGAGCTTAGGACAAGGGCTGTTAGAGAGCAGGTCGACCTTTACAGGCAGCTTAGGGAACAGCTGATCAATGGAATCGAGAGGTATCAAAAAGAAGGCAACCACAAGCTTGCCAGCATTATCTCCGAATCGCTTAGAGAATAATAAGAATTCGCGTATTTCTAGTCTACAGACAGTCTTTCCCCAACCTAATTCGATCCTAAAGAACTAATATTATACATACAGACTATAATATGCTGGTGTGCTTCCTATAGTAAAGAGTTTGCTTTCAGGCGAGCGACGCGCCATTGCAAGGGCAATATCAATTGTAGACAACGACGAACCGGAGTCTCGAGAAATCATAAAGCAGATTTTCAGCAA
>JALZEV010000097.1 GCA_030861865.1 Thermoproteota archaeon
TAATGTTCCAGTCTTCTTGGTTGCCTGTGTATTCCTGCAGCGCCTGTCGCCACTTTTGCACGGACAGCTTTGTCCACACATAGTATGCATTGTCAACGCTGTCTTCCTTGTATACACAGCTCTCTATGTCGTCTTTATCCCAGCTGTGTCTTGTAATAGGAACAAAAGTCTCTGTAAAGTCAGTCTGCTCAGAGTAATACTTTGCAGCCAATCCTGGCGGAAAATTAAAGGTAATAAGAATAAACACTACTGCTATCAGTGCAAGAAACTGTCTCTTCTTGCACATTTTTTTCAGACGACTACTTTTTCGTCCTTGTCCAATGTAGCGATGTTGAATGCCTGCTCTATTGTTGACACAAATATCACGCCGTCTCCGTGCTCGCCGGTTCTTGCAGACTCGATGACTGCATGCACCACTCTGTCTACCTGATCGTCTGGAAGTACTATCTCAAACTTCACTCTAGGCAGTAGATCGTATGCTACTGGCTGACCTCTCCATTGCAAGTGGAGTTCACGCTGCTTACTCCACCCTGATACTGTAGAAATTGTCATGCCCCCAATTTTCATCTGTCTGAGCTTTTCCTTCACAACCGGCATCCTTTCAGACCTGATCATGGCTTCTACTTTCTTCATCTATATAGCATTGAGTGTCATGTACCATAAATTGTTATTGTTCTATAGTTATTTTTATTAAAAATACTTTATAAATTGCCACAATAGAGGTAAGCCATTTGAGAAATAACAAATTCGTCCTTGATACTAGCATCATCATAGACGGCGAAATAACAAAGATGCTTGAAGCCGGTAATATAGAGCAAGAGAGCGACATTATTATCCCTCTGGCAGTTCTAGATGAGCTCCAGTCTCAGGCATCCACCAACAAAGAGCACGGTTTTGTAGGGCTTGAAGAGATAAAGAAAATGAGGGAGCTCTGTACTGCAAAAAACATCAGCCTCCGTTTTGTGGGTCAGCGGCCTGACCTGGATGACATCAGGCTTGCAAAGCATGGCAGGATAGACGCAATAATCAAAGATGTTGCAATGCACGAATCTGCCACGCTCATCACGGCTGATTATGTCCAGGCGCTGGTCGCAGAAGCGCAGGGCATCAAGGCAATGCATATTCGGACACCGACTAAGACGACTGACCTAGAATTTGAAAGATATTTTGACGACACTACAATGAGCGTTCACCTAAAGGAAGGAACATTTCCAATGGCAAAGAGAGGAAAGCCAGGTAACTTCCAGCTTGTCAAAATAAGCCAAGAAAAGAGCACCTATCATCAGCTGTTAAACATAATCAGGGAAGTATCTGAAGCAAGCAGGGTTACAGGCACGGGCTCTGTGGAAATAAGCAGGAGTGGTGCTACCGTTCTTCAGTTTGGCAACTTCAGGATTGCAATAACAAGGCCGCCGTTTTCTGACGGACTAGAAGTGACAATAGTCAGACCAATCATTCGACTTGAACTTGAAGATTACAATGCAAGCAACAAACTGATGGAGCGGCTTTCTGGCAAGGCTGAGGGGATAGTTATAGCTGGTCCGCCGGGGTCGGGTAAGAGCACGCTTGCAAGCAGCATTGCACAATTCTATACCAAAAGAGCCAAGATAGTCAAGACCTTCGAATCGCCACGTGATCTACAGGTGCCTGATGAAGTGACACAGTATGGTCCCCTTGAGGGCAGCTTTGAAAAAGCGGTTGACATTTTGCTCTTAGTAAGGCCCGACTACACCATTTTTGATGAAGTAAGAAGGGCGCAAGACTTTGGAGTGTTTGCAGACATGAGGCTTGCCGGCGTAGGTATGGTGGGTGTAGTGCATGCGAGCAGCCCACTTGACGCAATCCAGCGCTTCATGGGTCGAGTCGAGCTTGGCATGGTTCCTCATATCTTGGACACAATAATCTTTGTGCGGGAGGGCAGTATAAAGAAGGTCTATGAATTGACCCTGACCGTTAAGGTGCCAAGTGGTATGACTGAGGCGGACCTTGCAAGGCCTTTGGTTGAAGTACGCGACTTTGAGTCAGGTGTAATAGAATACGAAATCTACACGTTTGGAGATGAAAACGTCGTAGTGCCAGTATTGAAGCTGGCCAAGGGCGGACGGATGGAAAGTGGCGTTCACAAGCTGGCTCAGTCCAAGATAATGGACATTGTGCGCAGGTTTGATCCAAGCGCCGAAGTAAACATTATTTCTGATAACAAGGTGCTGGTAAGAGTCAGCAAGGAAGCGGCACCTAGGGTAATAGGCAAAGGTGGCTCCACCGTTTCTGAGTTGGAGGAAATGCTGGGTGTCAAGATAGATGTTGAAGCCAGGACCCCTACTCTAGGCAAAGAAATTGAGTTTGATATAAGCGAAACAAGCTCCTCCATTAATATTCTAGTCCATGATGATGTTATTGGTCATACGGTCGATGTGTATGTTGAAGATGAGTACATTTTGAGCAGCCAGGTAGGCAAGAAGGCTAGAGTAAAGATAGACAAGCGAAGCGAATCTGGAAAGAAGATCCTAAACGCAATAATTGCAGGACAAGAAGAGATCAAGGTATTCATTAGCAGACGTTAGCCAATACCTTTGATTCCCTGGTTCTTGACGAGCCTGATGAATTCTTCAAGTTTTTTGAGGGTCTCTGGATGCAGATGGTGTTCGATACCCTCGGCGTCTCGGTTGGCGGTATCTTCATCTACTCCGATCATCTTTAGAAAGTCAGCCAAAATACCATGTCTGTCATGCATATTCTTTGCAACAGCCACCCCAGATTCTGTGAGGCTTATACCGCGGTACCTCTCGTAGTTTACATGGCCGCTCTCATTCAGCCTTTGAAGCATTTTGGTCACGCTGGGTGAGCTGACGTTGAGGTAATCAGAGATATCCACTGTAGTGGCATAGCCCTTCTGGGTTATCAACTCATAAATGACTTCAAGGTAATCCTCCATACGGGTCGTCCTGCCAATCTTTTGAACGTTGTGAGCATCACGTATGAACTCGAGGCGACTCCCGCCCCCTGTTATATTGCCGGCCTTGTCCTTTAATTTCATTGTCAATTGCATTATCTCCGAGACTTATATATCAATAAATACTATATAGCACTGTTAAAAAATCTTACAGCATATTGAACTTAGCTATATCGACTTCGCAGCTCCACTCTATGCTTGAAGATAAAGACCTTCTCATAGTAGATGCTAGGTCATTCTCAAGCTATGGGGAGTCGCACATACCCCGCGCAGTCAACATTGACCTCATGCAATTTCACTGGATCGATACCTCAAGATCAGGCATCGTGCAATTTAACAGGCAAAGCAAACTTTTACTCTCAAACATTGGAGTTTCAAAAGAAAAGTTTGTTGTCTTCTATGATGATATCTCGGGCACATCTGCCGCAAGGGGCGTCTGGCTCTTACTTTATTTTTCCCATAAAAAAGTCGCAATGCTAGACGGAGGACTCAAGAAGTGGAAGGCAGAAGGGTACAGGACAGAGACTAAGACTAATCCATTTGTGCATTCAAATTTCAATGGAGAGCCAAACCCTAAGGTTCTTGCTGACTTTGTCCACATAAACTCAGTTATCAAGAGCAAAAGGTCATTCATAATTGATGCTCGCTCAAAAGAGGAGTACAATGGCTCAGCGGTCAGGGCAGCGCATGCAGGTCATATTCCTACTGCAATCAATATTGACTGGAATGATAACCTAGATCATGGACGTGATGGCGTTTTCAAGAGTCATGATAAGCTGGAGCAGATGTATAATAATATTCCAAAGGATGCAGAAGTAATAACGTACTGCCAAGGGGGTTATCGCGCTGCAAATAGTTTCGTCGTGCTCAAGATGCTTGGCTACAAGAATGTGCGAATGTACCTTGGCTCTTGGGGTGAATGGGGCAACAGACTGGACCTGCCAATAGAAAAAATGGCTAGTGGTAAATAAAATCCGAGCTTACTCTGAGCAGTTTCTTGTTCTTTAGAAAATAGCAGCTGGTCAGGCCATATTTTTGTGCCAGTTTGAGTACAAAGAGCTGTATAAAAAATGTGGATTGTAGCAGCAATTCAATTCCTCTGTTTTTGAATCCGACATGCACTGAAGAGAAGCCTTCTTTATTCAATCTTTTACTTAACTCCCTACTGTTGTCATCAGCATCTCCTCCTAGCACTATTACCTGATCAGTATTTTTGATACTAAATAATGGAGAATGGCAAAACTCTTCGGCGGGATAGGCCATAGCTTTTGCACCGAATATTTCATTAAACTTGAGTGCACCATACAATGCAATTGCATGCAGCTGACTATTGCCAAGTATGAAATAGCTTGTATTACTACTATTGCTTCTGTCATCAAATTTGCTGATTGCTTGCTTTGCCTGTTTTTCAGCACAGTTGTACATTTTTCTAATATTGGATCGTAGCTGTAGCTCTGTAGAAAGTGAGATGCATTTGATCATGCTTAGTGTAAAGCTGATAGTTCCAGCAGTAGTGACACCTGTACTTTTATACTTGAGCTCAATTGTCTGATCGCATGATTTTGCCAGTCTGCTTGATGATCTTGCAGTAAGAGCAGAAATAGTGCCGACTCCGTGTTTCTTGGCAATTTTGGCTGCAACAATATTGGCCTGGGTATTGCCTGAAATGGAAACAATAATCAAATTGCGCCTTTTTACCAATAAATGGTTCTTGATTATGTCGATAGGAGAGCAGCAAATCGCGTAGCTACCAGAATAATATTGTGCTGCTAGTCCAGCAATATAGGAATCGCCTGAGCCAACAAACAAGCAATTATTGACAGGCGACGATAGCTCAAGTTTGTGAAGGTCTTGAACTTGGTATTCTATTTCTGCTTGCATAGCCTCTATGGCATTCATGTCATCAGAGAATCAAATGTTCTTTAAAAGTTTGAAAGGTTACCTAGTTCCTTTATTATTATCATCATCATCAACATCTTCTATTCTCCTTGTGCTTCAATTACAATCATAGTTAATGTCGAACGCACTCTATCTATTCTTCTAACATCCCTAGTTATTGTTTCTCTTAGTTTATCCATCGAATCTGAGCTTATTCTAGCAATTATATCGTAAACGCCATATACACCTGATACTTCAACGGCTTCCGGCAATTTTCTTATTTCTCGAATTATTTCCTCTTCAGAACCCAAGTCGCAATTGATAAGAACATATGCTGTTGGCATGGAT
>JALZEV010000105.1 GCA_030861865.1 Thermoproteota archaeon
TTGCCTTTGCAGTCAACAGAGAGATCGAGATCAGGTTGCACATACCAGATCCCTATTGGATAATAACTGCACAGTTTGACAAAGACGGACAGATATTTTCTGCGCAGTATGAAAAGCCAAAAGTGGAGAAGCCTGCGGAAGCTAAGGCAATCATAGATGCCTGTGTAGGCAGAAATGGAATTGTAAACAACATTAGCGACAATGAATCGATGCTGCCCTCACCAGTGCCATTCAACATCGGAGACCTCCAGCGAGAAGCATACAGCCTGTTCAAGCTTAGCCCAGGCTATACGCTTGCAATAGCGGAAAAATTGTATTTGCAGGCATTGATCTCATACCCGCGCACCTCAAGCCAAAAGCTTCCGTCTTCCATAGGATATAATAAAATAATTTCTGGCCTTTTAAAGATCGGCAAATATAGTCAATTGGTATCGATACTCCTTTCAAAGGAGAAACTTGTACCAAAGGAAGGTCGAATGACAGATCCAGCGCACCCTGCTATCTACCCAACCGGCGTTGTACCACGACAGAAGCTGAGCGGCCCCGAATTCAAGGTATACGATCTTATAGTGAGGAGATTCCTCGCAGCGTTTGGTGATCCAGCAGTCAGCCGACACATAAATGTCACAATCGACGTAAGCGGATACATCTTCAAGGCAGCAGGCATGACGCTAACCTACGAGGGCTGGATGGTACTCTACAAGCCTTATGTCAGGTTTAATCAGCGCAAGCTTCCGAAACTCCGCAAGGGGGACCTGCTGAAAAATTGTGGCATAGAAATGGAAGAGAAATTCACTCAACCGCCTTACCGCTATAATCAAGCAAGCTTGCTTGCCAAGATGGAGCAGGAAAAAATAGGAACCAAGGCGACAAGAGCTGAGATAATATCAACCCTATTCAAGCGGAATTACTTGGCAGCACGCAAGGGAGGATTAGAGGTAACGGACTTAGGTTTTGCAGTCATTGATTCCATGAGGGAGTTTGCACCAAGTATAGTTTCTACAAATATGACAAGGTTAATGGAAGAGCAGCTTGCAAATGTGGAGCAAGGATCAGCATACAGCATGTCAGTAATTGAGCAGGCAGTAGATAGACTGTTAGAGTCGCTGGCCTCATTCATAGAAAAAGAAGCTGACATCGGAGCTCAGATAAATAGTGCGGTATCAGCGGATATTGCACAAGCTGCAACGCTTGGCCAGTGCCCAATGTGTAAGAAGGGGCAGCTTTGCATAGTCCGGTCGCGCACTACACAAAAGCGCTTTGTTGGATGTTCAAATTATGCAGGTGGTTGCAAGGCAACTGCACCGCTGCCACAAAAGGGCTCAATCAGAATTATGGGCAAAGCATGTCTAGAGTGCAGCTGGCCATTGATAGGAGTTGTTTTTGCTCGAGGCACAAAGCAGTGGAGAATTTGCGTAAACATTCATTGTCTTTCAAAAAAGCGGGGCACAACATAAAATATGGTTCTATAGCCTCTTCATTTACCTGTATAGGAGAGGAACGTCCAAATACTGCTATATTTCTATTTGATAGAAAATCACTTGCCTCTTTTTTATTTAGGAGACAGAGTGTAAATATCTGTCCTACGATTCTTTAACAGCGGCAATGAGCTGCGGACTTTATGTATACGCTTCTTATCGATATCAACTATTTCTATACCTTCCCGCTTACCCATATCCAGAAGCACTATGCCAAATGGATCCACGACCATGCTCTTGCCGCAGTAAATATTACCTACTTGGTCAGGGGCAACTATGTAGGAGCCATTTTCAATAGCCCTTGCCTTGATCATCGTCTGCCAGTGCTCTTCTTTCATCTTCCCTGCAACCCAAGCAGATGGTGCGATGAGCACATCTGCACCTCTAACTGTTAATATCCTTGACAGCTCAGGAAAGCGCAAATCATAGCAGATCAAAAGTCCTGCAATTCCAGCAGGTGTCTTGTCAGGCTTGACAATTGATTTACCGCGCATCAGCTTTGTAGATTCTTTGAACCCAAGGGCATCGTAAAGGTGCAGCTTGCGGTATACTGATGTTATTGTGCCCCTCTCGCTTATGATTACAGCAGTATCATAAACATGTGGGGGCTTGCTGCTTTTCTCATAAATAGCGACGACGACTCCTATTCTGTTTTTCTTTGCAGTCGCTGCAAGTGTCAAAACAAAGTTGCCCTTGACGGTTTCGGCAATTCTAGCCAGCTGGTTTGCAGATTGGCTAGGGGGCGAAAAAGCCATCTGGAATTCTGGAAAACAGACAAGGTGTGCATTCTTGCCAGCCGCTTCCTCTATAAAATCAATAGATTTTTTCAGGTTTTCCTGCTTGTCTTCAGATGAACACATTTGTACTACTGCTATTTTCTTCAATCATTGCAGAGAAGATGATAAAAATAGAAATAGTTTGCTACACTAGAGAGGTCTACCGGACTGGAACCAATTCTCCTTGGGTTTCTCATCAAAGACTACGATCACGTGCTCTGACTTGGTGTTCAATATCTGAACCGCTGCATTGGTGATGGCTTTGGCAAACTCGTCCTTCTGCTTAGGGGTTCTACCCGGATACATTGACACTATAATTAGAGGCATATATGTAAGAGTCTTGCTATGGCTGGTTTATATGTACACTGGCAACTGGCGTTGGCACCACTTGTTCGGTGGACTTGCCATTTGACTTAGCCAACTCGTTGAGTGCAAGCAGGTAGCGCTTGATGAACTTGACCCCTGGTGACGGCCTGCGGCCCTTCTCATAATCACTTAGGACGGAGGGGGTGAGGCTCATATGCCTTGCAAGGTCTGCCTGCTTGATCCCGAACTTTTTCCTACAATATTTTAGCTGTTGTGGAGGGTTGTCGCTCAATACCACAGATCCGGCGATCCATGTCAAGTCGTCGCTAGCACTAATGTTCGTAGACAAATGTTAAACAAGCACTTGATGGGTGATAAAAAGATTTTCTAATAACATGTGCTTTTTGCTAATGTTGTCTATGAGCTGTGACAAATTGCACTGGCTAAACTACAAAGTGATTGGTTGCACCCGCTGTCCAAGATTATCACAGCATATCAGGCAGATTGGCCAGGAAAAAGTCAAGAGGTTTGCGCGCGAAGAGTACTGGGCGCAGCCTCTGCCAAGTTGGGGCGATCCAAATGCGCGGCTACTGATAGTCGGGCTTGCACCAGCAGCGCATGGCGGTAACAGGACAGGAAGAATGTTTACAGGTGATGGCTCAGGAGACTGGCTCGCAAGGGCTATGTATGAATCAGGATTTGCAAACATGCCGACCAGCAGGTCAAAGGATGATGGGCTTGTACTCAAGGATGCCTACATTACTGCGGCAATTAGATGTGCACCACCAGATAACAAGCCACTGCCAACCGAGCTAGCGAACTGCTCCCAATATCTTGTTGCAGAGCTGCACATTTTGGATAATATCAAAGTCATTGTCATGCTAGGCAAGATTGGATTTGATGCTTACTGTCGAGCAGCAGGGGTAAGAAGGCTCAGGTTCAGCCATGGGGCGACCTATGATATAAACGGTAAGGTGCTACTTGCCTCATATCATCCAAGCAGGCAGAATACTAACACTGGCAAGCTGACATGGCAGATGTGGTTCGATATTTTCAAAAAGGCAAGATCTATTTTAGGTTCTTAAGTATAGAGGACAATATAACCATTCATTTGGCTTGAAGCCAAAACTAATAAGTATAGATTACTATCCACTGCGGGAGAGAGTGCTACATCAAAAGAGGCCGTTGCTTCTGCAAAAAGTTAGAAGGCTGAATAACAGATTATATTGTGTTGTTCGAGATTTGTATAGAATATGCAGTTAGGACACGTAGCACTAAAATCTACTTTTTATTTGAGTTGATATCAGTAGTCACCTGGCCTATCTTGTGACGCAGCGCTTCCTTGATCTTGGTATTGTCTATCATGTTGAGTGAGCCTTTGCAGTTAGGACACTTGAAAAACAATTCAACTGCTACGTCAAATTTCACCCGCGGACAGTCACGGTTGTCGCAGTGGTAAAACTCTGTTGATTCTTCATATTCAAGGCGATTGTGGAGCCGGTCGAGGATCTTTTTCTTCTGATTGTCAATGAAATTGTCGACCTGATCCTGCTTGGCGCGCCAGCGGTAGACGAACCAGCCTTTCTTTTCGTCTTTGACGCGTATACCAGTTATCAGTGCCTTACCAAACATGTCGTAGAGAACCTTGCGTACGATGTTTATCTTTAGCCCTGTTGCGCTCGCAATCTCCTCGTCTGTTACGTCCTTGGTGTTCAAGAGGGCGCGTGCAACCTTGAGATACTCCTCGCCTCCGATCAAGCCAGCAATTTTGACAAAAGAATCCTCATATTCTATGGAGTGCATCTAATGATGATAATAGTGTATGTTTTTCTGATATATACTTAATGCATATAAGCACCATCTGTACCGTAAAGGGGATAAATCCCACCGGAGTAGTCACTCATATAGCCCCATACATCAGCGCTTACCTGAAGGCGATGAAATGTTGATTTTTGTCGATCGTCTAGGAGATCATAGACCATCTGACCTATTACTATCTGGTCCGGCTTACCAAGTGACGTCATTTTCGTTGCAATATTGATGGTATGGCCCAAGATGTCAAAGTGAGGTCGCTTGAACTTTTTGCCGTCTACGTTGAAGCTATCCCATCCATATTGTACCACGACATTTTCACCTAGGTCTATGCCAACTCGGACATTCATTTCAGCATAGTCATACTGGTTCAAGATCGGGTTTATGCCTTCCCGGATTATCTTGATCATAGAGCGGGCACAGTTGACTGCATTAATGGATGGGAGATACTTGTCATCGGTTGCAAGGAAAAACGCCATGATGGCATCTCCCACATATTTCAATACATAGCCGCCATACGCCGATATTGTAATCGACATTTCCTGTGTGAACGCTTGGATTATGGAGGCGAGCCTATCAGTCGGCAGATCAGATGACAATCTAGTGGAGCCAACGAGGTCTATGTGGAGGATTACGAGCATAACCTTTGACTTGGAGTACTTGGCAAGAATTTCATACGTTTCTTCAGTAGAAATATCGAACTTGGATTCGACCTTAAGCGCCTTCCATACTCTCTCCTGGGCCATCTTGATCGCCTTGTCAAGGTCAACTACAGCATCGAGGTAAAAAGATGCCAAGAGCCCAGCTTCAGGTGCCTGCTTGGTAGGCCTATCTGTTTCATTTATGCTTTGGATTACCTTATCGACATCTTCAGGGCTGATGTCTAGCTGAAGTGCAATTATCTCTGGTGATATACCAGAATCATACAAGTTAATTATAGTCTGCCGTTGGCTCTCAGCCATATATGATGAGTTCTGGTCACGAGCAGGAGATATATACTATTATTTGTTATTGCACCAAGCTTCCAGCGAGATTAATAATGACCGCTGTCAGTAATATACACGTAAAGTAATGGCAAGCAAGAATCAAGACGAAGGAAAAGTCCTGCTGACGCTGCCAAACATTAAGTATTTGGTAGAAGGGCTTGAGGCTTTGCTGACGACTGATCTGGATGGCGACAAGCGTGCTAGAGTAATTCAGTTACGTAATGACCTTTTGTCGCATATAAATAGCATTTTTAACGACTATTCATGATTGCTGCTCGGACCTTGCTGAGGGCTCGTTTGTATACAATGACTCTTCTCATTAGGTCATACATCTCTAATGACCCCATGAATACTAAGACTTTAATGCAGAGAATAAGAAATCTGACTTGGCGTAATAGGATCAAGTTTCTTAGTATAATTGAGCTTTGTTATGCTGCGCATCGCAAAAGAGTTATGACCACCCATAATCTTCTGACTCGCAAATTCAAGTGCTTTAGAGAACCTAGGGCAGAGTTATTGAAAAAGCTATGTGTCCCAACATAGAGGCCGTCAAATCGTGGTAGTGAGTTCTTGACTCTTGAACAAGAATACTTGATTAATTGTACTCTCTTTTTATGAGCCTTCTTAAAGCAGATGATCTGTCGTTATACGATGAATGTCTATTGAAACCTTAGCTTATATGATGCTAGGAAGGTCATGAGTGTCATGGCAAAAAGCAGGATACCAGTTGACAGATGACTTGCGACAAGAAGGGGCTCAAGGCGAGTAGTTACCACTAACATACCAAATATTATCTGCACTGACACGACTATTGCCGCAATGATTGCAGTTTTTCGTGCTGGCTTGAATTTCTTGAAGGAGTATGCGGCAGTAGCAAAAATAAAGCCAGCCGTTATCACCACCATCACTCTATGATAATGTTCAAAGAAATGCTTCTCTGAAGGCAGGCCAAAGCCGTTTGGACACAGTGGCCATTCAGTGCAGGAGAGCCCCTGGTTCGAGGAACTAATGTAAACCCCAACCAGCATTACAGAATACAACATAGCAAGGGCACAGAATGAAAGGCCTATCGCCACCTTTGGGCTAGAGGAGTGTTGTACCTCCACAGCACAAAAAATGTATCACGTCAATTATAATCTTGGCATTTAACTTTCTTCTACTCCATTTTCTCATACCCGTTTTATGCTGTATAGCCGCTTGCTTTGCAATGGAGAAAGATGCGCCTACAGAGACTGATCTAGGTAGCTATGAGGGC
>JALZEV010000130.1 GCA_030861865.1 Thermoproteota archaeon
GTTTTCCGATGAGAGAATGGCACGTTGAACATATGGAAAAGACAGTTGTAAAGTACGTCAAGGGTTTGTCAGAAAATGCATCAGGATGGGAGAAGAGAAATCACAAAAAATATGGCAGCCTTGCAAATATCTGCAGGCAAATTGAATATGACATTAAACACGGAGTTAGCAGCGAGCAAGTTACTTCAATCTTTGAGAGGATTAGAAATGATTCGAGTTTTTCAACTCTAAGAAAAGGGAATGGTTCAATGGAAAGATTGGCTGAAATAGAAAATCAGTTTAGCAAACCCAAAATAAGAGTGTCACAGTGGAGCTGATAATAGTACAGTGTATTCCATCCCGTGCCCTATACTGTTGCTGATCATACATCCTAATTTTCTTGTTCAGTCTAATCAAGTTCTCTAAATCACAAAAAGTCAAATAATAGACCAATCAACTGGAAGATGCATATTATTATTATTATTATTATTATTCTACAATATGTTGACTAAAATATCAGTTTCTATGTGTTTATAGAATTTAGGTTAGTGAAAAAATTGAAAGTACAAAATATTTTTTACTTTCGTACCTGTTGATTTCCAAATGTCGACGGTAATGTTTGCTATTTTGAGTAGCAGAATGCTAATCTTGCGTGTTTCATTATCCTCAACTTAAATAGCCAAATCGATTAACGAATCTCCAGATGTCTGCGATAGACAATGACTACCCAGTGGTAGCAGAACACGACGGCATTAAGATCAAGACCGAGAAAATGATCACAGACAAGCTCTATCACTGTATCTACGACAACAAGGTCTTTTTATTTTACAAGGATGACCAATCCCTGGTTCATTGCTATGAGATACAACATCCTGATGCCGTAAGGGAGATAGCAGAAAAGCCTTCTGAGCTTCAAAGTATTCTCAAAAGATATGCTTGGATAACTCAAGAGAAGTCGCAATAAACGTTATATTGTACCGTGCTGAATTATCTCGCACGATGTCTACAAGCACCAATTCAGTCAGGCAAAGGACTTCAAGCAATGAGATATTCATCGGCAAGAAACCGCTCATGACTTACGTGACAGCAACTCTAGTGCAGTTAGCAAATGAGCCAACGGTAGTAATAAAAGCTAGAGGGAAGAGCATCACTAGAGCGGTAGATGTGGCGCAGATTATTGTAAAACGTATGGACACATTAGGGTATAAGATCGGACCAATTAAGCTTGGCTCCGAGACAGTGCAATCGGATGACGGCAAGGTGAGGAATGTCTCCACAATAGAGGTCCCTATTTCTCGTACTCGGTAGAAGATTTTAAGATTCGTGCGGGCGCGGCAATCCCTTAGCACAGTAGCATGCATATTTCTTTTCTCTAAGTGGTTATACTGAATAAGCTATTATAATCCCAAGCAGACGTCATCTGGTTCAGGACTAGGATGGGATCGGATGCTGAAAGGTACTTGGAGGCAGGTTAGAAGAGAGATTGCTTTAAATGGAAATTCAAGGTCAACAATCGCAAAGAATGTTATCCGAAAGTCTATATCACCATATCAGGCTCGCCTATTGCCATGTAATCAAGTGTTAAATGAAATAACAATGCTTTAACTCAAATGATATCTTTAGAATCCAATTATATTTCTCCAGCCAGAAAAAAGAGCCATGATAATCGGCACAAGATTGGATAGCAGAGTTAGATATGCCGGACGAATTTCTCAAGGAACTTAACAAATAGATAATAGCATCTTAGGAGCGCATCAAGAGTAAAACTCTCGATCTGAACTCGAGATTCAGCTTCAAAGTCCTTAGAATTTCCTCAAGGATAGATCTGTTGTGAGACTGCCTGCGACACAAAGCTAACTCCATAATATATCAGAACCACTGTGAGTCCTGAGAGTAGAATCGGGTAATATTTTGACCTAAGAACAGAGGCACCCTTTGAAGCAAGATATGCAGTGCTGGCAAGCCATGCATAGTCCATCCAGATGTGAAGTACAAAAAGGATCGCAATACCCGTGGTGACCCCAAACGCTGCAGAGTCGGCTATCAACTTCAATCCGACTGTGAACCACCATAAAATGAAGAACGGGTTAAGCGCAGTCAGCGCAATGCCCACGATAAATGGGGCCTTGCTGCCTGCGAGATTGGGCGTGCTAGGTCCCCGCTTTTCTTTAATAATAGTTGCTATTTGGAAGCCTGCGAATGCAAGGATAGCGATTCCTCCAATCAGCCCTACAATGCTAGCATATTTTCTTGCAATATCAAACGTAAATAGGCCTGCTGCTAGTATGATTATTAGAGGGAGCTCGATAGCGGTGTGGCCATAAGCAACCTTGATGCCAGACCATTTATCGTGGCGTGTAGCGTAGGCCAGGTTGGCAAAAAACAGCGGGCCAGGGGCCAATACACCTGATGCTGAAAGAGCGATGACCTCGATGCCATAGTCTAGCACATTCATTTTGTTTGAGATAAGAACGTCGCCGTAGTGTTAAGGTTTTCTATGCAGGCGAATTGCTTAAAAGGAACAGCTGCTGCAAGAGTCCGGCATTGGTTGATACCATTCGCACGATAAGGCTCATCAGCAAATGGGGCACAAATATGGCATTAGGTAGAAGGCGACCTGTTGTCGCGGTATTCAGTATGACACACTACTGCAATTTTTATTGTCCCATGTGTCCCTTCGGTGATCCCGACAAGGAAGGACAAATAAGGCTCGCCAAGACCTCTGATCTTACGACGAAGCAATGGAAGACAGTCTTTGACAAGGTTTCCAAATACTGTGTTTGGTGCATAATAGAAGGCGGCGAACCCACTAGCAGACCGGACTTTATGGAGCTTGTTGAGTATCTGAACAGCATCAAGATGCCCATAACGCTTATCACCAACTGCTCACTCCTCCACAGGGTTGATTTAGAGAATCTGAGAAAATATGTTCAGTTTGTGACATGCAGTATCGATTCCACTTATGAAGAGCCCTACTGTAAAGTGCGGGGAGTGTCTCCCCATACGTTCGGGAGAGTCATGGACAACTTACGTCTGCTGACAAAACATGAAGTACCCCACTATTTTAACAGCGTGATAACGAAATTCAATACGCAAGAGTTCATCGATCACACTTACTTTGACAGGGCAAAGGATCTCGGAGCAAGCGCAATCTCTCTCACATTTGTTGAAGACAGGTCTGATGTTAAGTACTCGCTGTTGCCGGATCGGGAAACAATGGTCAAGGTGTGTAGAAGTGTTCTCAGTTATATGAAAAAGTCCGGCTCACTGCGTATGCTGATACCACCTGAATATTTTCAACAGATAATAGAACATGGCCGGACGCTCTTTGATGAATGCGGAGTTTGGAAGAGTATATTTGTAAACGGAAACGGCACTGTTATAGTACCATGTTGGAAGTATAATTCACCGGAGAACACGTATAGCCTTCTTGAGAAGAGCATAGATGAAATTTGGGATGCTCCTGAGTGGGACATCGCTAGAACATGTCACGATTGCAAGGTGCTCGGTTGCATTTGGACCTCATCACAACCGATCCGGACTCTTGCGAGAAGCTATATGCGAGGTATATCGAGGCTCATCGGGCAATATCGGCCGGATCTACAAGAGATGACTTAGAAGACAATAGGCCACAGAGTCGTGAAAATTTCTTGTATCGTTATTGAGCGTAATGTAAAGCATAGCAAGATTATTACTTAAAGTCCTCATGACAGTGCTAATCTGCGATCTTAGAGCAAAAAGGCTAAGTTTCTTATTCATGGGCTGAAAGCTGTAACAGAAAATATGAGTAGTGGCGTTTGAGACTTCTCGAAAAATCTTATATAAAAACTTTATAAATTAAAGAACTGTTATTCTGGCAGTGAAGTCATCTATATTATAGGTTAATAACCATGTTTATTTTCTAAGTTCTAGAATGCTCCACCTTTTAAGCAATTTCGTATACTATACACTAAAATAAATTCAATTTTTTATTAATAAGAACAATTCGTTAGAGACAGAAATAACCTGTAAATATGAAACTCTAACATACTGTATTGCAATATGTTAACCGATGATGGCGAGGGTCTTAGAGTTCCATTGCAGCATCCAACATGCCAGGTAGCTGCATGCTTTGAGCGCGCTTCCGTTTATGTCGTCATCAAGGAAAGTGATATTAATGCTTTGAACGTTGATGCTGGCGAAAAACAGATGATAGTAGAAAGGGACTCGCTTGCAGACGTCAACGCTTTCAAGCTAATATTGTACCTTTGTCCACGCCATGACTATGACTTGAGGTACCTTCTCGAGGAAAACGAGCTCGAGATAACAAAAAGGCGTCACCTCATGGTTAAGGAAAGTCAATAGCCATTTGCTTTTGCGGTCTGGCGCAAAGAAAGGGATAGATTCCGATTTTGAGATTGATGTTGCACAAGTTCCAACAATTGAAGAATCATGACGTTAACTAGCAGAACCAAATTGCTTTAGTATTAATGTGAGCATTATGTTTATCAACGCACGCATAAAATCCTCCTATTTTTGCTGGTCCGTACCATAACTTCTGCATGATTATCTTTCATATAGGTTAGACCTAAGCTTCATTAAATATCAAGAACAAGTGATGCGAGGACATATGAATCCAAATCGTGGGACAATTGCCACAGATCCTCGACCTACAAAGTCATTGCACGGGCAACAAGGTTGCAATCATAGCAGACATACATGGCTGCTATTATGAGCTCGGTGAATTGCTTGATGCCATTGATTGGTCACCACAGAGTTGTATTCTGATATTGACTGGCGATCTTATCGATCGCGGGGATAAGGCCGGATAGACCAATCAATAGACAGCAGAAGGATCATTGTATCTATATTAGAACATGGAATCCAAAGACTAAGAAAATTTCCAATGAAGGCATAGATCCATGGTGGTATGAATATCCCTATCTCTACTCATCGCAAAGGCATCATTCTCCTCCTTCGATAAAGATCTTTTTCGGACGCCAACGACACGATAAGGCAAGGGTCTCTGACTGGGCTTGCGCATTGGACGGTAGTATTGTATTTGGTGCGACATTATGAGCATATGTGAAGAACAAATGAGTGCTAGAGATCAATGCCAAAAGAGCCTATGAACTGGAATGAGAAAAAGACCTTCATCATCTTCAATTGCACTTTGATCCGTTACCAAAAGAATTGTACAAGGTTATGATCAAAATTATCACGGAATGCTGAAGATGTGGCTCAAAGGATAGTTTTTGCTATTAAGTATGGACTGTAAAGGTAACATTTTGTTTCAGTCAGACCTCTCAACTAGCTGATCATGTAATCCTAACATTAGGTGCAGCACTTTAGCACTTATTCTGACCGAACAGCAGTACCCTTGTATTGCCTACGGTTAATAATGTGTTGAAGGTTGATAAAGGTATTTTGAACAAGTTAAGAGATTTCATCTTTAATCTTTTGTGCTATTTTAGCTATGTCTTCCTGAGAGGCTACCCTCCTGGAAGGCCATTTTCCGTCGGGGCTATCATCATGAAATCGGGGGACTATGTGAACGTGTACATGTGGAACAATCTGGTTTGCAGCTATTCCGTTGTTCTGCCCTACATTGAAGCCATCGGCCTTTACAGCTGATATTATTGCCTTAGCAATTGTCGGTACCAAAGAATACAATTTGCCCACTTCGGCAGGAGGCATTTGAAGCAATGTCTCGTAATGTTTTGTGGGCATCACTAGGGCATGGCCAGGGTTGATTGGATATTTGTCCATAAGGACTAAGAAGCCATTTTCATAGTGGATCTGGACGGAGGGTTCTCGCCCGGCTATTATGGAGCAGAAGATGCAAGGTTTGCTCATGCTATGCGTAATAGGTTGTGAGCAGATTGGTTGTTTATTTTTTGCTATCACTCACATGAATTTTTAAATAGACCAACGATCCGAATTTTACCTAGATGGACGAAACACTCGAGCTCGATAGCTTTGATATGACTTTCTCTTTCCGCTGCCCCAAGTGTGACTACTTGAATGAAGAGGTGCTTGCTAAGGATCTTTCAAGTGGTAACGCGGAATGCGGTATGTGCGAAACTGTATTCAAGGTAGAAGGGATTGACGCTGTCAAGATAACGGCGACTCTTGAGTAGCTGAAGAATCTTAAAATATGCACCTGTACCGATAATTGCAATGAAGCTCGAGAGTAGAAGGGCGCTTGAGGGGCCAGAGAGAGCTCCGCATCGGGCAATGTACAAGGCAATGGGGCTGACAGATGAAGACTTGGACAGGCCTCTGATAGGAGTATCTTCTACATGTAATGAGGCCACCCCATGTAACATCCACCTTGGACGACTTGCCCAGAGCGCTAAACGCGGTGTAAAAGATGCAGGGTGTACGCCAAGGGAGTTCACGGCGATTGCGGTTTCTGATGCTATTGCCATGGGCCACGAGGGTATGAAGGCCTCTCTTGTGAGCCGTGAAATAATCGCAGACTCTATTGAAGTAATGGTAAGAGCTCACCAATACGACGGTGTAGTGGGTATATCAGGTTGTGACAAGAGCTTACCCGGGACACTAATGGGTATGGGACGATTGAACCGACCCTCAATATTTGTTTATGGGGGGACTATCATGCCAGGTTTGTGGAATGGTAAGCAGGTAACAGTGCAGGATGTTTATGAAGCCGTGGGGGCATATGACGCCGGCAAGATGACATTGCAGGAACTCGTCAGCCTTGAAAATGTTGCATGTCCTAGCGCAGGGTCATGTGCTGGCATGTATACTGCAAATACTATGGCCTCAATTAGCGAAGCGCTGGGAATGTCAATCCTTGGAAGCGCTTCTGCTCCCGCTGAGAGCGAAAGAAGGCTCGAAATCTGCTATAACACTGGCAAAGCCATAATGAACTTGCTTGAAACCAATATCAGACCACGCGACATCATGACCTTTGAAGCCTTTGAGAATGCAATTATGATCGCAAATGCAATAGGCGGTTCCACTAATGCTGTACTGCATCTCCTCGCAATAGCAAGGGAAGTAGGAGTAAAACTGAGGCTTTCAGACTTTGAAAGAATTCGCAAGCGCACGCCTCATGTCGCAGACATGAGACCCGGTGGAATGTATATAATGGCTGACCTGGACAGGGTTGGTGGAGTACCAGTAATACTCAATAGTCTGCTCAAAAAGAATCTCTTAAACGGCAATGTCTTGACAATCAGCGGCAGGAGCATGAAGGAAAATTTGGAATCCGTCAAGTTTAACTTCGAAATTGACAGTAAGGTGATCAGGCAGCTCGACAACCCAATCAAGCATGAAGGCACACTCAAGGTGCTCAAAGGCTCACTTGCACCTGAAGGCTCGGTAATGAAGCTTGCAGGAGTACAAAGTAAGAAATTTGTCGGCAGAGCAAGAGTATTTGACACAGAAGAGGATGCATTTGAAGCTGTATCAAAGCGGAAGATAGTTGAAGGCGACATAATCGTGATCCGTTATGAGGGCCCGAAAGGAGGACCGGGAATGCGTGAAATGCTCTCAGTAACGGCTGCTGTAGTAGGACAAGGTCTAGGAGAAAAAGTTGCGATGGTCACAGATGGGAGGTTTTCGGGCGCAACTAGGGGATTTATGGTAGGTCATGTTGCTCCTGAAGCGATGGTTGGTGGCCCAATTGCCTTAGTAGAGGAATATGATCGAATCATAATTGACATGCAAAAAAGCAGAATAGACCTCATGGTTTCGGAAGGTGAGCTTAGAAAAAGGATAAGAAAGTGGAAGCCTATCAAACCTCGCTATACCACAGGAGCTCTTGCAAAATACGCATTGCTGGTTGAGTCTGCATCGGAAGGTGCAGTCATGGCTACCACCAAACGATAAAGGTTTAAATTTTATTTTTCCTGCAGATTCAATCGTAGGTAGGAGAATATGGGCAAGAGTGATTGCTTTTGGTCGTCTTATAGGCAGTTCAGTCCACGTACAGAAGCTCAGCACTTCTGAAAACCAGTTTCAACTTTTTAAAAAGCTCTGCCTCCTTTATAAAAGGGTCTTCATCTTAGAATCGCTCATCGGGCCTGAAGAGCTAGCTGAAATGTCCGTCATTGGCTTTGACCCCAAACTGATCGTAACATGCGACTCTGATAATTTCATGGTCAAAGATCGGACTGGAAGAATTCTGCAAAGCTCGCCGGCAAAAGAACCACTATCAAGCCTCCGGGACTTGATGCCCCAAGTCGATGATGACCGTTTCCGCTATATTGGTGGCGCGGTAGGATACATCAACTACGACGCGATCCGGTTCTGGGAGCATTTGCCGGTCAACAAAAATAAAAAAGCTAGCGAGTTTCCGCTGCTAGAATTTGGCATCTATGATGACGGTATACTGTTCAACCACAAAGAAAATCAAGCTTATTATTTTTTCCTTGAGAAATCGAGGCTAGAGCAAATCGAGCACAAGATGGCCCAGATGAAAAGTAAACCTGCTAGGTTCTCATATTCGACGCCAAAGAGAAACATGACGAAAAAAGACTTTGTAAAAATGGTTAGTAAGGCCAAGCGCTACATATACGATGGCCATATTTTCCAAGTAGTGCTCGCAAAGAGCATGAAGTTTACAGTCAAGGGCAACCTTATTGATCTGTACGCTAAACTTCGGGAAGTAAATCCATCGCCATACATGTACATGCTAAAAATGTCTGACAGGTGTATAATTGGCTCAAGTCCTGAAATGCTCATACGTATCACAAAGGACTATATCGAGACGTTTCCTATCGCGGGCACAAGGCAGATACTGCAGGATGAAAAGAAGAACGAAAAGTTGCGTAAAGAATTACTCGAAGATGAAAAGGAGATTGCTGAACATACGATGCTAGTCGATCTAGCAAGAAATGACATAGGAAGGGTCTGTGATTTTGGCACGGTTAAGGTTAAGGAATTCATGAATGTTAAGCGGTTCAGTCATGTGCAACATATCGTCTCTCATGTCGTAGGTCAATTGCAAAGAAATTTTGATTCATACGATTCTGTCAAAGCTGTCTTTCCAGCTGGCACTGTCTCGGGCGCACCTAAAATCCGTGCAATGCAGATAATAGATGAGCTTGAGCCTTCGTTCCGAGGACCTTATGCCGGCGCCATAGGTTATTTTTCATTTAATGGCTCATGCGATTTTGCAATAACGATAAGGTCCCTCTTTGTGAATGGTAGCAAGGCATATATCGAATCAGGAGCAGGCATCGTTATCGATTCGGATCCGAAGCTTGAATGGGCAGAAACGGAGCATAAGGCAAATGCCATACTTTCTGCCCTAAAGGGTGCATCAGCATCCGATTGACACCCTTTTTGCTCAATCCGTCAAGCATTTCTACTGCTATTTGATTCTATCATACAAGGAATTGAAGAACATAATTTGGATGCCTCTCTAAAAGTAGTACATTAGGCTATCCACATAATATAATTTTATTATGATAATGCAGACAATAAAGTCATGTTAATGCTATTAATACTAAATTTTAGTTATACTATGATAGATATAGTAATAAAGTCACTTACGTTCTTTGAAAATAAATTGAAAAGTTTTAGTGGCTTGTGGGTGGTCTTGCAAACATATTCTCTGCATTTATATGATACTCTACTGCGAGGCCAGGATCCTTCTGCCTTCCGGTTAGGATGCCGACCACGACATCATCCTTCTTGATTGGCCCTTCCCTACGTAGCTTTCTTACAGCTGCTGGGACTGCGCCTGATGCCATTTCGCAGTCAAAGCCATTTAAACCAACAATTGACATGCCGTCGCTCATTTCCTTGTCGCTAACTTGTACTACTACACCACGAGTAAAGTCGAGGGCACGCAGTGCCTTGACAATATTGGCAGGTCTGCCTATCTGAATTGCAGTTGCATGCGTCTTTGGCTTGATTCCTTTCTTGTCCAAGTCAGCATAATAGCGGTCAATGATTGCGAGATCTGGCCTGCCACCATTCCATCTCAGAGGCTTGTCCTCAAACAATCCATTGTACAGTTCGTATAGCACGTTTGCTCCTTCTGCATTCACTACTACAAGGTGTGGAATTTTCTTGATCCAGCCCCATTCATAGAGCTCAATCAAGCATTTTCCACAGCTCGATGTGTTACCTAGGGCCCCACCTGGATATACTATCCAGTCTGGGGGGTTCCAGTCCAAGTATTCAAGGACCCTGTAAAGGATAGTCTTTTGACCCTCTAGGCGAAACGGATTGACTGAGTTGACAGTGTATCCTCCAGTTTCTTTTGCGTTTCTAAGTGAAGTAGTCAGAGCGTCATCAAAATTTCCTTGCACTTGTATTACCTGCGCGCCAAATTGAAATGCCTGACCAAGCTTGCCAGGGGCGATTTCGCCTCTTGGGATGTAAACATCACACGCCATGTTTTCGTTGGCAGCGTACATTGCAGCAGAAGCTGACGTGTTGCCAGTGGAGGCACAAACTATCCTTTTTACGCCAAGCATTTTTGCATGTGTCATTGCAGTAGACATGCCATTATCCTTGAACGATCCTGAAGGATTGTATCCTTCAGGCTGAAGAAACAAAGAATTATGGTCCATACCCGCATACTCAGCTACCTTGCTCATCTTGTAAGGTTTTGAAAGGCGGCCTTCAGAGCCATCAAGTGATACTAGCAAACGCGCGCATTCTTCAAAATCTTCTGTATCGATGCTGGCAAAATTGATTAGTTCGCGAAATCGCCATACTCCGCTTTCGTTGTAGATGTTGCCGCCGTGATCCCTACGATGATAGAATTTTTCAATTAAGTCGCGGCTTTGCTTCTCGCTATACTTTATGTCTAGAAGCGAGCCACACGAACATCTGTAAATATCATTGTTAATCTCATGAGTTAGACCGCAGGAAGGATTAATGCATTTTTTGACAGTGAGTGCATTCATGTCAATGAGGACTTTCGATAGTTATTTAGACGTTATTCTAGATGCTACTATTTTTTGGCGGTTTTTTCATACATTTTAAGTAGCTGCTGGACCACTCCATCCATGTCATCCTCTCTTACTTCCGGCGAAATCGCGTGTTTAAGCAAATTGCTTACAGTGTTGGAGATCTCCGAACTGACTTCATCAAAGCTATCCATGTCACTATAGCTCTGTTGATAAAGCCTCCTCAATCGCATCGCATACATATGGGTCTGTTCATTCAT